>JBKOVQ010000201.1:0-6217 GCA_046723985.1 Actinomycetota bacterium
GCCGCGTCGAGCTCGTACCAGGCGCGACCATCGGGCTGCGCCGCGATCGCCTGCGCGAGGTCGTTCTCCGACCACGACACCTCGCCCGGGAAGAACTCCTCGCCGTGGTCGTTCACGCGACGGGCGAAGCGCCCGTAGAGCTGGGACGCGACCACGAACTGTTCCTCCGGCACCGGCCCGGGCATCGCGCGCCCGTAGAACTCGTCGCTCGGCGCCTCCTCCGCCCCGCGCGCGAGAGCGAGCGCGATGCCGCCGCCCTCGGACCAGGGATTCGAGCGGACGAGCAGGCCCCGCTCGCGCGCAAGCCGAACCGGATAGCCACCGGTGGCGAGGACCAACGGCCCGTCGCCTTCGGGCGGCGCGGACCGCAGCTCCGCGTCGCCGGCTGCACGCACGAGAGCATTCGTCAGCCCGCGCGGGTCGAACCGACGGCCGGTCGTCAGCGGGTTCTCCGTCTCAGCGGCGACGACGGGCCCGCCCAGCCGCTCGAGCCAGTCGAGAGCATCGTCGAGCCGCTCCCAGACCAGCCGCTGGAGCGCCTCGTCCCCGTCGGGGCACTGCAGGCGGTACTCGTCGAAGCCCGAGTATCGCCAGATCACACCACTCGAGAGCAGCATCGACCCGCCGGGCCGGTTGCCTTTCTCCAAGAGCCGCACCTTCGCCCCGAGCTGGCGCGCGCGGGCGGCGGCGACGAGCCCGGCCATCCCCGCTCCGAGGACCGTGATCAGCTCAGGGAGAAGCTGGGCTTGTGCTCGACGTACTCGAGCTTGACGCGGTCCGGGCCCCAGACGAACACGGCGAAGGTGTTCGGCGCGTCGACCACGTCGGCGACCTCGACCCCGAGCTCCTGAGCGGGCGCGGCCGCCTCGACGAGCACGCCGAGGTGGTTGAGGAGCGGCCGGTCCGTCTTACCCGGATCGCCCTGCACGAGCTCCAGGAAGGCGCCGCCGACCTCGACACGGTGCGGCTCCTCCGTGGGCGAGAAGCCGTACCTGAGCCACTCGCGTGCCGCGGCTGCCGGGTTCGGAGAGAAGAGCGCGACGTGGTCGAGGTCGTACTCGGTGTCGGTCTCGGCCTCGACGAGCGTGACGCTCAGCTCGTCGCGAACCTCGAAAACATCGGGGAGCGCCTCCGGCAACGCCGCTCGAGCGGCAGCGAGATCGGAGACCCTCAGGCCTACGCGCGCGAGCGCGCCCTGCTCCCGCGGCCCCTCTGCAGCGAACAGCGTCAGCTTGCCGCGGCGGGCGTCCGAGCCCACGAGCGTGAACCGGTCGGTGCGCTCGATCACGTGCATGCCGAGGTGGGCAACGGCGAAGTCCGCGATCGAGTCGCGGTCGTCGACCCACAGCGCGACGTGGTCTAGGCTGGTCGGCTCCATGCCGTCCAGCTTACCCACGAGGGTGGGGTCTACTCCTAGGCTGGAACCGTCGTCGAAACCCGGATCGGCGCCGTCGGCGTCTCCGACCCGCCCGCCTGCTCGAGGGTAACCGCGACGGTCGACCCGGCCGGTGCAGGGCGCGTCAGGGCGACCGACTCACCAGTGTCGGTGAAGAGGCCCGCCGGCTTCGGCGCCGTCTTTCCCTCGATCACCCAGATCTCGTACGCCTTCCCTGCCGGCGCGTCCGGAAGACCAAAGACGGTGAGCTCCGCGACGCCGTTGTCGACCGAGACCGACGCGGCCAGCTTGTTGGTCGAGGAGCCTCCGCCGGAGAGAGCCACCGAGAGACCGATCGCGAGACCGACGGCGGCGACCGCCGCTGCGGCGCCGACCGCGTACCAGCGCCTGCGGCGGCCCGAGCCGATCGAGACGACGTTCGACGACCCCTCCTCGCGCGCCGCGACGAGGATCCGCTCGCGCAGTGCGTCCGGCGGCGCCGGGCCCACGGCGCCGAGCGCCAGGGCGCCGACCGTCTCCCCCAGGTCGTGGAGATCCGCCCGGCAGCGATCGCACTCGGCGAGGTGCGCCTCGTAGGCGCTGCGCTCGTCGGCGTCGAGCGCGTCGAGCGCGTACGCGGCGGTCCGCTCGTGGAGATCCTCGTTCGTCGTCATTCCAAGCCCTTCGGCGATATTCGCCGAAGGGGAGAAATCGGTTCGGACCTACTCGAGAGGAGGATTCTGAACGTTGTGCTCGGTCGCGTATTCGTCGGTCAGCCGGTTGATCTCACCGGCCTCCGGGTAGGCGTAGTTGATCTTGACGAACGGCGTCCACTTCTCCGGGAGCGCGTCTTCGGGGAAGATCGCCTCGACCGGGCATTCCGGCTCGCACGCACCGCAGTCGATGCACTCTTCCGGGTCAATGACCAGGAGCCGATCGAACTCGTGGATGCAGTCGACCGGACAGACGTCGACGCAGGAACGGTCTTTGATGTCGATGCAGGGCTCGGCGATGATGTAGGTCACTGATCCTCCGGGAAACGAAGCGGCCTCTGTAAGGATCTACTCTACCGAGGCCAGAAGCTCCTGGATCACCTCCGGTCCGCGCTCCTGGAGCGCCGACTTGGCGAGCACCTGGTCGAAGCCGGCGGCGTGCGCGCGCCGCAGACCGGCGGTGTCGGTGTGGCTCGAGTAGCCGACGATCGGGATGTCCGGGTAGGTGTCTGCGACCTCCTCGGGCTCGACGCGAGAGATGTCGGCGATCACGAGCTCGGGGTCGGCGATCGTGTCCGCTGTGACGAAATGGTGGCCCGGCAGGAGCGCGTCGAGCTTGCCCCGGAAGAAGAGGTCGACCCCAACGAGCAGGATCGTCGCCACGGCTGCTGACACTAGCACTCTGCCCGGGCCGACTCCAATAGCCACGGCTTGTGAGCTACGAGCGCGGACTCGAGCTGATCCGAGCCGGCCGGTACTTTGACGCACACGAGGAGCTCGAGGAGGCCTGGCGGGCCGCCGAGCCGGCTGAGCGCGATTTTCTCCAGGGGCTGGTCCACGTCGCGGTCGCCTGGTACCAGGCCGGCCGCGGACGGCGCATCGGCTGCGAACGCCAACTCGAGAAAGCGGCCCGGCGACTTACGCCGTACGCGCCGCGGCACCGAGGCCTCGACGTCGCCGACCTCCTCGTTCAACTCGAGTCGGCGACGGGCCGAGTCGCGAGCGGGAGCCTCGCCCTAGACCCGATCCAGCCCCACTGACTCGAGGACACGGTTGAGCGCGACCTGGAGCCACCAGTACCGCTCGAAGAAGAGCAGGAGCCCCAGCGCGATCAGCGTCGCGCCGCCGGCGATCTGGATCAGTCGATAGTGGTCGCGGACCCAGCGGAACGTCGACATCGCCTTCGCGAACGCGACGCCGGCGGCGACGAACGCCGCTCCGAGACCGACCGAGTACGCGGCGAGCAGCACCACCCCGCGTGTGATCGAGCCGGCGCTCCCCGCGAGGACGAGGATCGAGGCCAGCACCGCCCCGATGCACGGCGCAGCGCAGACGGCGAACGCCGCCCCGAGCAGGAAGCTGGAGCCGCGCGCGCGGGCGAGCAGGCCGGGCGCGACCGCCCGTTCCGGCCACGGCAGCAAGCCGACGAACCCGAGCCCGATCACGATCAGCAGGAAGCCGGCGAACTCGAGCTGCGTCCGCTTGTCGAGGACGCTGCCGATCGCGGCCGCCCCGGCGCCAAGCAGCACGAAGACCACCGTGAAGCCGAGCACGAAGGGCAGGCTGGACAGCACGACGCGCTTCGCCACCCCTCGATCGCCGAGCCGGTTTGCCTCCACCGCGGAGACCGCGGACAGATAGCCGGGGACCAGGGGCAGCACGCAGGGCGTGACGACGGAGACGAGCCCGGCGAGGAAGGCGACGAGCGTCCGCTCAGCCATCGAACCGAGCCAGCTCGTCGTCGAGCCGGCGCTCCAGCTCTGGGTCGAGTTGGCCCGCGCCCGCCGGCGCCGGCGCCTCGACGTCCCGCCTCCGCGACCAGCGCCACACGAGCCATGCCAACACCCCTGTGCCGAGCCCGAGCGCGACGAACGGCAGGATCCACGCGAGCAGGTTGAACCCCGACTTCGACGGCTCGGCGAGCACTGCGGGCCCGAACTGGAGCACGAGCTTGCGCTTGATCTGGCTCTTCGTGTCGCCGGCCGCGATGCGGGCGGAGATGAACTGTCGGATGCGATCGGCGATCGGCGCGTTCGATTGGTCGAGCGTGGTCTTGCACGTCGGGCACATCACTTCGCCCTCGAGCTCGCCGAGCGTCGGGTGGCGTTCGCTCGCCGCCGCCGGTGCCGCGAGCACCAGGGCGACGAGGAGCCCGAGAACGACCTTCACGATTGGAGCGCGCGTTGGATCCCCGCGATCAGCTTGGCAGCGCTGACCTCGCCCACCACCCGGTCGCCGACGAGGCGGCCCCGGCGGTCGACGAAGTAGGTCTCGGGAAAGCCGGTGACGCCGTACTTCGTCCCGACGTTGCCCGGGCCGTCATGCACGTTCGGGTACGTGATCTCGTGCTTGCGGATGAAGCGCTTCGCGTCGCTCGAGAAGTCCTGACCGTCGACGCCGAGGACGACCACCCCCTGCGTGCGGTAGCGCTGCCAGGCGGCCTCCAGTCGAGGCGCCTCCGACTTGCAGGGAGCGCACCACGATGCCCAGAAGTTGAGGACGACGACCTTGCCGCGGAGCGAAGCGAGCGCGAGCTTCCCCGGAGCGTCGAGCCGCGTGAGCGCGAAGGCCGGAGCGGGCGGCGTCCTCCCTCCGCCGAGCTTCACGCCCTTGTCCTGGTGGGCCACCTTCCAGATCAGCAGCGCGAGCAGGCCGAGAACGACCACAACCGTCGCGGCCTGAAGGCCGTACTTCAACCGCACGGGCACCCCCGAACTATGCCGGGACGATGAAGACCGGGGTGCCGATCTCGACGTGGTCGAACAGCCACTCGGCGTACGGGATGTACATCCGGATGCAGCCGTGCGACGCGGAGTAGCCGAGGGACGCCGGATCGGGCGTGCCGTGGATGCCCACGCCGGGCGCCGACAGCCCCATCCACCGCGTGCCGAGCGGGTTGCCCGGCCCGGGCGGAATCGGCTTGGCGCCCTTTGCCCAGGGCGAGTCCGGCGGGTACCACCACGGGTCCTTCCACTTGACGACGATGTCAAAGCGTCCGAGCGGCGTCGGGTAGACCGCCTGCCCGGTCGCGACCGTGAACGTCCGCCACGGCTTCATGCCCTTGTACAGATAGAGCCCGTTCGACCCGCGGTGGATGACGATCACGGGGCCGAACGTCCTGCGCGTGACCTTCGGGGGGACGTCGCCGAACGGCAGGCGGATGCCGGTGCGGACGTTCTGGCGAAGCGCGCCGAGAATCGCCGCGAGCAACTCCTTGGCGTCCAGTCTCTTGCCGACGGCTCCTTCGGTGATGAAAGGCTCGAGGTCGCGGAGGAGGAGCTTGGCATCGACCGCCTCGCGGTTGTAGCGCTTGCCCAACGAGGTCACGAGGCGGCGGACGCGCGAGCCGTCGATGTTCACACCCAACGGGATCGCCGTGCCCGGCGGTGCGAACCGGGCCCGGGAGACAGCGTTCTTCGCGTACGCGACCGCGCCGAGCCTCGCCGGCGACACCTCGATCTTGTGCGCGCCGATCGTGAGTACGAGCGGCGAGTTGAAGGCGGCGCGGACTACGAGGTAGGCGGCCCGCGTCGCGAGCCCGCCAACGTGGATGCCGCCGATCGTCACTCCCTGCGGCAGCACCTTCGGCGCAGGCTTCGGGCGCGGCTTCGGCTTCGGCGCCGTGGTCGTCGTGGTCGTCGTGGTCGTGGTGGAGGTGGTCGGGCTCGTTTCGGTCGTGCCCGTCTCGGTCGTCGCAGTCGTGTCGGTCGAGGTGGTCGGCGGCAACTGCGCCGAGCCCACGGGAACCACCGCAGCGAGAACGCCGGCGGCGGCGAGCGCGAGAGCGCTGACGGCAATGGCGAACGAGCGCTTCACCGGCCCCGAGTGTAGCCAGCGCTGACGAAGATGCGAGGGTCATTCGTGATCACGCCGTCGACGCCGGCCGCGGCCATCCGGTCGAGCAGCGCCGCGTCGTCGACCGTCCAGGCGAACACGGCTGCGCCGAAGGCGTGGGCGCGCTCGACCGCGGCTCTCGACACGACCGAGGAGTGGAGCATCGCCGCCGATGCGCCCACCCGACGCAGCATCCCCTGGATCCGGCGCGGCAAAGCCCGGCGCAGCGTCGCGGTCGCGGCTCCGGCGGCCGGCGACAGGAGCCGGCGGTTCGAGAGACCGTGGCGGTCGGCCG
>JBKOVQ010000226.1:0-4516 GCA_046723985.1 Actinomycetota bacterium
AGACCATCCCCACCACCACTCCGGCCGAGACGATCGGCCGTGCCGTCGCCTTCTTCGAGCGAACAGGCCCCGTCGACGCGATCGGAATCGGCTCGTTCGGGCCGATCGATGGGAAGCCCTCGTCGCCGAGCTGGGGGCACATCACGACCACGCCGAAACCAGGCTGGGCCCACACCGACGTCGGGCAGGAAGTGCACCGCCGCCTCTCCGTGCCCGTCGCATTCGACACCGACGTCAATGCGGCCGCCCTCGGCGAGCACCGCTGGGGCGCGGCCCAGGGCCTGGACACCTTCTGCTACATCACGATCGGCACCGGGATCGGTGGTGGCGGCATGGCCGCGCGGGCGGCTGCTGCACGGCCTGCTCCACCCGGAGTTCGGGCACATCCGCATCCCCCGTGACGTCCAGGCCGACCCCTTCGCCGGCGCCTGCCCCTACCACGGCGACTGTTGGGAGGGACTCGCCTCCGGCCGCGCGATCGAGGCCCGCTGGGGTCGCGCCGCGCACGAGCTCGCAAGCTGCGGCGACGTCTGGGAGCTCGAGGCTCACTACGTCGCGCTCGGGCTCGTCTGCGTCATCTGCGTGCTCTCGCCGCAGCGGATCATCCTCGGAGGCGGCGTCGGCACCGCCGCCGACCTGCTCCTGCGCGTCCGCCCTCGCGTCGTCGAGCTGTTGAACGGATACCTGGCCGCACCGGCCGTGACCGAGCAGATAGACCACTACCTGGTGCCGCCGGCTCTCGGGAGGCGATCGGGTGTGCTCGGCGCGATCGCGCTGGCAGAGGCTCTGCCAGTCTAGGCGGTCAGTGCGAGCAGCTCACAGCAGAGATCCTCGATTCAACTGGTCCCATCGGGCTCGGAGTCCCGCGGTCCCACAGACGTCGCGCTCACCGACAGAATCGCAGGACACCGAAGAGGATTCGTAATCCCCCTAGCCGGCGGATTAGTTCACGTGCAATAGCAAGTCACTCAGGCGTCACGTACGCGGCGGTGAGACCGCCGTCGACGACGAACGTCGCTCCGTTCACGTACGACGACTCGTCGCTCGCCAGGAAGAGCGCGGCCTGCACGATCTCCGTCGGCTTCGCCAAGCGGCCCGTCGGCCAGTGGCGCCGGCGGCGCTCGAGCGCCGCCGGGTCGTCGCCGAAGATGCGGAGGAGCAGCGGCGTCTCCACCGGCCCGGGGCAGAGCGCGTTGACGCGCACGCCGTCGCGCGCGAACTGGACGGCAAGCTCGCGGCTCATCGAGAGAACGGCACCCTTCGACGCCGTGTACGAGATCTGCGACGTCGCCGCACCGACGATCGCGACGAACGACGCGACGTTGATCACCGAACCGCCGCCCCTTTGGAGCAGATACGGGATCCCGTGCTTGCAGCACAGGAAGACGCCCTTCGTGTTCACGTCCTGGACGCGCTGCCACGCCTCGACCGTCGTGTCGAGCGCGGACGCGTCGTCGGCCGGTGAGATGCCCGCGTTGTTGTAGAGGACGTCGACACCGCCGAACCGCTCGGCGGTCGCGCGGTACATCGCGACGACGTCCCCTTCGACGGCGACGTCGCAGCGCAGTGCGAGGGCGTCGCCCTCGCAGAGCCCGGCCGTCTCCCGGACGAGCGCCTCGTCGACGTCGGCGAGGCAGAGCAAGGCGCCCTCGCGCGAGAACAGCTGCGCTGCTTCACGGCCCATGCCGCCGCCGGCCCCAGTGATCACGCAGACCTTCCCGTCCAGCCGTCCCACCTACGCCTCCGTGGAGATGAACACGTTCTTGACCTCCGAGTAGCCGTTCAGCCCGTGCATACCGAGCTCACGGCCGAACCCGGACTGTTTCATGCCGCCGAACGGCGTGTGCGCCCGAACCGAGCTGTTCGAGTTGACCGAGAGCACGCCCGACTCGACGGCGCGTGCAACCCGGAGCGCGCGGGCTCCGTCGCGAGTCCAGATCGAGCCCGAGAGCCCGTACGGAGAGTTGTTGGCGATCCGGATCGCCTCCGCCTCGTCGTCGAACGGGATCACCGCCGCGACCGGGCCGAAGACCTCCTCCCGGGCAACACGGTCGTCGGGGCCCGCCTCGACGATCGTGCACGGGAACCAGAAGCCCTTGCGGTTGGGAACATCGCCGCGGAAGAGCGGCTCGCCTTCGACGAAGCTCGCCACCGTCTCGCGGTGGGCGGCCGAGATCAGCGGGCCCATCTCCGTCGCGGCGTCGGATGGGTCGCCGACGTTCACGCCGCGCGTCGCGTCCACGAGCAGGTCCAGGAATCGGTCGTAGACCGAGTGCTCGACGAGGATGCGCGACCGGGCGCAACAGTCCTGGCCGGCGTTGTCGAACACCGCGTACGGCGCGGAAGCCGCGGCACGTTCCAGGTCGGCGTCGGCGAAGACGATGTTGGCGGACTTGCCGCCGAGCTCCAGCGTCACGCGCTTGATCGTGCCCGCCGCTCCCCGCATCACCTCGCGCCCGACCTCGGTCGACCCCGTGAAGCCGATCTTGGCCACTTCGGGATGCTCGACGAGGCGCTGCCCGACGACCGAGCCCCTGCCGACGACGACCTCGACGACGCCTTCGGGGATTCCCGCCTCGAGGCATAGCTCGGCCAGCCGGAGCGCGGAGAGCGGGGTGAGCTCCGCCGGCTTGAGGACGGCGCTGTTGCCGCAGGCGAGCGCCGGCCCGAGCTTCCAGCTCGCGATGTTCAGCGGGAAGTTCCAGGGGACGATCAGACCAACGACGCCGAGGGGCTCACGCAGGGTCACGTCAACCCCGCCGGCGACGGGGATCGTCTCGCCGAAGTGCTTGTCGACGGCGCCCGCGTAGTAGTGGAAGACCTGCGCGACCATCTCGACCTCGCCGCGAGCCCCGGAGATCGGCTTGCCGACGTTTTCCGACTCGATCCGGGCGAGCTCGTCTGCATGCTCCTCGACGAGTGTTGCCAGCCGACGGAGCAGACGTGCGCGATCCTGCGGCGCAACCGCCCGCCACGCCGGGAACGCTGCCTTCGCGCGTGCAATCGCGGCGTCCGCCTCCTCGAACCCGGCACGCTCGAGCTCAGCGATCGGCTCCTCGGTCGCCGGGTTGACGACTGTCAGGCTCACGTGCCTCGGCGTTCCACGCGGTAGGAGCGCGCCTCCTCGACGAGGGCGCAGAAGAGCGCGGCGTCCTCGCCCTCCTCCGGGTGCCACAGGACGCCCAGCGCGAAGCGCTGGGCCGGGTCCTCGACCGCTTCGATCGTTCCGTCCTCGGCCCACGCGGTCGCGACGAGGCGTTCCCCCACGCGGCCGAACCCCTGGTGGTGGCTCGACTTGACCGGAACCCGCTCGCCCACGATCGCACCGAGGCGGCTGTCCGCGCTCACGTCCACCTCGTGGTCGGAGAACTCGCCGAGCCGCTCCTTGTGCCTGTCGTCGCCAACCACCTCGGGGAGGTGCTGGACGAGGTCGCCCCCGCGCGCGACATTCAGGATCTGGCTGCCCCGGCACACGGCGAGCACCGGCATGTCGCGCGCCAGCGCGCACTCGAGCAGCGCGAGCTCGGCCCGGTCGCGCTCCGCCCGCACCCCGGCGGTCGCCGGGTGCGGCTCGGCGCCGTAGGCGGCCGGATCCAGGTCTGCGCCGCCCGAGAGCAGCAGCCCGTCGAGAGCGTCGAGCGTCTCCTCGACGCCGTCGTCGGACGGAGGCACGAGTAACGCGCGGCCGCCCGCCTCCTCGACCGACTGCACGTAGCTGAGCGGGATCAGAGCCGCCGGCAGGTCCCATTGCCCCCACTTCGCCGGCTCGACGTAGGTAGTGATCCCGACGACGGGCCTCATCCGCGCTCGAACAGGCGCTCGCGCTCGTAGCAGGTGACGACCTGGTCGAAGAGTCGCTGCTCGGTGCGCGCGTAGTTCAGGTAGTGGTCCACGACCTCGTCGCCGAACGCGGCGCGCGCGATCGTCCCTCCCTCGAGCTCCACGATCGCCTCCCGCAACGACGACGGGAACCGCGCGGCATCCGACTCGTACGCGTTTCCCTTGAATACTTCCGGCGGCTCGAGCCCGGCCTCGACCCCGTGCAGCCCAGCCGCGAGCAGTGCCGCGAACGCGAGGTACGGGTTGACGTCGGCGCCTGGGATGCGTGTCTCGACACGTGCGCCCGAGCCATGGCCGACGACCCGGAAGCCGCACGTCCGATTGTCGTACCCCCAGGCGAGGGTCGTCGGCGCCCAGCTCCCGGCCGCGTAGCGCTTGTACGAGTTCACGTTCGGGGCCAGGAACACGGCCAGCTCCCGGGCGCCGGCGATCCATCCCGCCAGGAACTGCCGGAACGTCTCGCTCTCCCCCGCGAACGCGTTCGAGCCGTCCCGCCAGAGGCTCGCGTGGACGTGGCACGACGACCCGACCCAGTCGTGGTCGGGCTTGGCCATGAACGTGATCGAGCAGCCGTTCAGATGCGCGATCTCCTTGGCGCCGTTCTTGTAGACGACGTGGTTGTCCGCCATCTCCAGGGCAGGCGCGTAGCGGAAGTTGATCTCGTGCTGACCGGCCC
>JBKOVQ010000259.1:0-12054 GCA_046723985.1 Actinomycetota bacterium
ACTGCTTGTAGGCGGCAACCGAGCGGGGGAAATTGTCGTGCACGTCGAGCAGGACCGGCTCCCAACCGTCACGCCGGAAGCGATCGTTGACGTCGTGGGCGGCAGCCCGGATCTCGTCGAGATAGGCCGCGTACTGCGGGATGTCCTGCCGGGAAGGATCGAGCAGCGCCAGCATGACGACCCGGCCGTGAACCTCGGGGTGGTTTTCGAGGAAGAAGCCGTAGGCCTGGAATCCGCGCACGATGTTCTTCGACGGATCGGTACGGTCGACACGCACGATCAGGCGCTCGCGGCGCAGTGACTCGAGCTCACGCTCTTCCGCCTGCACGGCTTCGCTGCCGACGAGCTCGTCGAACTCGCCGGTGTCGACGGAAATCGGATGGGCCGTGACGAGCGTCGAGCGCCCCTCGAACTCGACGGCGCCGGCCTCGATGTCAACGTCAGCACCGAGCACCGCCGCGGCCGACGCGAAGAAGTTGGCGCGCCAGCGGCGGGTGTGGAACCCGACGACGTCGTTGGCGAGCAACCCCTCGTGGATCGCGCGGGCCATGGGCTCGGGAAGCACGCTCCACCCGGCGGCGTCCGGCCACGGGATGTGGACGAAGTGGGACATCGCCGCATCGGGACGCGCGAGGCGCACGGCCGTCGGCGCAAGGTAGAGCTGGTAGTCATGGAACCAGATCGGCGCGTCGGGCTGGGACGCAGCCTCGTCCAGGACGGCGTGTGTGACTGCCTCGTTCACGCGCCGGTAGCTGTCCCAGGCGTCGCCGAGGTCCCGATCGCCGACCAGGTCCCACAGCTCGTGCTGGAGGAACCAGAGCGCCGGGTTCGCGAACTCGTTGTAGAAGCGGTCGAAGTCGGCTTGGTCGTGGACGACGAGGCGCAGGCGGTAGGGCGAGCCGTCGCGGCCGGTTTCGTCGAACGTCCCTCCGGCCTCGGCTGCCACCGCACGGTCCTCGCCCGTCATCGCGTTCGCGACCCAGGTCACCTCGTGCCGAGAGACGAGTGGCGCCAGCGCGGTGACGAGGCCGCCCCCGCCTCGCCGGGCAGACCGGCCGTGCTCGCCCCGCGTGTACGTGACAGGTCCACGGCTGGAGACGATGATCAGACGGCGCCGCGGCGAGGTCACTCGATCAGCCTAACCAGCGGGGCGAGGATCTAACCGCGCCCGGCTACCTGCCGCTGTCGGGATTCGGTGGCCGGGTGGCGAGCGTCAGGGGCACGGACCTACGCGTGCCGCCGCGGACGATCGTGACGGTGACAGTCTGGCCGGGTCGCAACTGCTCGGTCACCGCCCTGACGACATCCGCTGCGCTCCGAACCGGCCGTCCGCCGATCGCGACGACGACATCGCCGCCGAGAGTGAAGGGGGAACCGTTGAAATCGCGCTCCTCGGAGCCTCCGTGCAGACCCGCCCGCGCGGCCGGGCTCTCCGGCCTCACCGACGTGATCACGGCGCCGTATCGCGTCGGGTAGCCGAACCGCCGCGCGATCCCAGGAGTCAGGTCCTCCGACGTGATGCCGACGTAGGCGTAGGACACCTTCCCCGCCACGAGCAGCTGCTTCATCGAACGGCGGGCGGCGTTGATCGGGACGGCGAACCCCACGCCTTCGGCGTTGCCCGACTCCGTTCGAATTTGCGCGTTGATCCCGATCACCCGACCCTGTGCGTCGAAGAGCGGCCCACCGGAGCTGCCGTGGTTGATCGGCGCATCCACCTGGATCGCGTCGACGAGGGTGTACTGGGAGGTCAGCGACTCGATCGACCGTTGCGTCGCCGAGACCACGCCGACCGCGAGCGAGTTCTCGTTCCCGAACGGGCTGCCGATCGCGGCCACCGGCGCGCCGACCAGGACCCGGCTGGAGTCCCCGAGGGGAAGCGGAGTAAGCGTGTGGGCCTTCGGGTCGACACGCAGCACGCCGACGTCGTCGAACACGTCCCACCCGACGATCGAGGCTTTCACTCGGTCGCGGTCCTTGAACTCGACGAAGACGTCGGAGGCCGGGCTCGCGGCGGCGCCGCTGCTGCCGGCTGTCGTGATCACGTGCGAGCTGGTGAGGATCAGACCGTCGCCCGAGACGACGAAGCCTGAGCCCTGCGCGGCACTGGTGTTGTTGCCCGATCCGAAAACCGAGTAGAGCGTGACGACTCCGGCAGACCGCTCGGCGTAGATGCGGGCCGGCTCGAAACCCCCGGTGATCGCTGGCCGAACGGGCGCGACGGTCGCCTGCGCCGGCGGTGTCTCCTGGACGACGACGGTACGCCGCTCGCCGTCGAGCCACCCCGCGGCCCACGCGACGAGGAGCACGACTGCGCCACCGACGGCGGCACAGCCGACCGAGACGATCCCAACCGTACGCGGCGACACGACCTCCAACTCTACCCAGGCGGGGATTGTGCGTTTTGCCACGCAACGTCCCGTGAAAAGAGTCAGGCAGGAACGGGGTTTTCGGCTTCCGACGCGGCAAGGGGGAGTCGCAGCCTGAATGCCGTCCGTCCCGGCTCGGACTCGAGTTCGAGCGTCCCGTCCATCGCCTGCGCGAGCTCGTGGGCGATCGCCAGACCGAGGCCGCTGCCGGACGACCGGCGGCCCTCGGCCCGGTAAAAGCGCTCGAAGACGTGTTGAGCGTGCTCGTCCGGGATTCCCGGGCCGTCGTCCTCGACCTCGAGCACGCCCGCTCGAACTCTCACCTGCACGCGCGTTCCCTCCGGCGTGTGCACGAGCGCGTTCTCGACCAGCGCCCGCGCGACCTGCAGCACCCGCTGCTCGTCCGCGAGCACCCGCGCGCCGTCGTCGCCAATCAGGTCCAGCGGCCGGCCGCCGGCTGCGGCCAGGGCCGTGAATTCGTCCACGGCGGCTTCGGCGACCTCCGAGAGGTCCACGACTTCCTGCTCGACGCGCAGGCGCCCCGCGTCCGCACGCGAGAGGTCGAGCAGCTCGGTGGCGAGCTTCGCCAGCCGGTCGACCTGTTCGCTCATCGTCGCCAGGAACTCGCGCCGCGTGGCCTCGTCCAGGTCCTCGTCCCGCAAGAGCTCCAGAAAGCCTCCGAGCGAGAACACCGGCGTGCGGAGCTCGTGGGACGCATTCGCGATGAACTCGCTCCGGGCGTGGTCGAGCCGTGCCAGCCGCAGGCGCATCCGGTCGAACGCCCGGGCGAGCTCCCCCACCTCGTCGGCACCGGTATCGGTGATCGGCTCGTCGAACTGCCCGGCGGCAATCCGCTCGGCGGCAGCCTCGAGTTGCCGCAACCGGCGTGCGAAGAGCCAGGAGCCGGCGTAGCCGACGGCGAGTGCAACAGCAAGCGCCAGCACCCCGGCAAGCAGGAGCCGCTCGCGCGTGACGCGCACCGTCGTCAGGGCCTCGTGCAGCGACGACGAGAGCAACAGCACTGACGACGAGCGCGGAACGGGTGCGGTCGCCTCGGCGTAGCGCTCGCCTTCCCGCGTGACCGTTCCGCCAACCGGACTGCGGCGCTCCGCGGTACTCAGCGCGAGCGAGTCGCGCTGGATGTCGCTCGACCGGAATCCCTGCGAGTCGCCGGCGACGACGAGTGCGGTCGGCGGCCCGATCGTGTCGTAGACGACGACACGTGCATTCGCACCAGCCGACGCCGCTTCGAGGAAGTCCGGCCAACGGATTCGATTTGCAGGCAGCTCGCGTGCGATCTCGGGAGCAGCCCGCTCGAGCGCCGAAACCCGAGCGTTGACGAGGCGGCTCTCCAGCGAGGGGACGACGATCAGGTAGACCAGCGCGAGCGCCCCCACGAGCACCGCAAGCAGTGCGAGCGCGAGGCGCGAGCCCACGCCGCTGAAGAGGCGCTTCACGGCTCGCGGAAGCGGTATCCGACGCCGCGCACGGTGAGGATGAACCGCGGGTCGCGTGCGTTGCGCTCCAGCTTCTCCCGCAGATGCCGGACGTGGACGTCGATCGTGCGCGGCTCGCGGTAGTCAGCCCCGCCGCGAATCGCCTCGAGCAGGGCCTGTCGCGAGAACACGCGGCCTGGTCGGGAGGCGAGCGTCCGCAGAAGCTCGAACTCGACGTAGGTGAGGTGCACCGGCTTGCCGTCCACCTCCACCGACCGCTTCGTCGGATCGATCCGCAGCCCATCCGCCTCGACCACCTCCTCGCCGGTCGGTTGATGCGGCGGCGCGGACGCGCGCCGCAGGAGGGCACGCACCCGGCTCCGGAACTCACGGATCGAGAACGGCTTGGTTATGTAGTCGTCGGCCCCGAGTTCGAGGCCGACCACCTTGTCGAGCTCGTCGTCGCGGGCCGTGAGCATGATGATTGGCACGCTGCTCCGGGCGCGCAGGCGCTTGCAGACCTCGAGCCCGTCGAGTCGCGGGAGCATCAGGTCGAGGACGACGAGGTCAATCGGGTCCGATTCGAATCGGGCAAGCGCCTCGTCGCCGTCATGCGCCTGGACGACGCGAAACCCGTCGCGTTCGAGCGGATACGTGAGGAGCTTCTGGACCGACTCCTCGTCGTCGACGAGCAGGATGGTTGCTGGATCCGCCATCAGAGCCGACCGCTGAGCGTGCGTACTATAGCCCGGCTATCGCCACTCAAGCGCCAGTCACCAGGAGGCGGCGCAGGCGCGGCACCCCCGAGCGTCCGGTCAACAGCCGCCTGTACCGCGGGACGTGGCTGCTCGTCGGACTGCCGCTGCTCGTCGCCGCCTTCAGCGTCGAGCGTCCGGCTCCGCTCCCGGCACCGACCACGCCGGCGACCCAGTTCGACGGGGCGTCGGCAGTATCGCTCGCCCGGGAGCTGTCGCTCCTGTATCCGGACCGATCGCCCGGCTCGGCCGGCTCCCTGGGGGCGACGCGCTGGCTCGAGGACAAGATGAAGCTCTACTCGTACACGCCGCAGGTCGACACATTCGAGGCGACGATCCCCGGAGAGGGCCGCAGGCGGCTTCGCAATGTCTCGTTCTCGACCGGCCCGACCAATGCGGGCGCGATCGTCGTCATGGCGCACCGCGACGATTCGGGACTGGGAGCCGGGGCGAACGACAATGCATCCGGTACGGCCGCCCTGATCGAGCTCGCCCGGACCTACGGACGACCGCTGGGAGCACCGCCCGGGAGCTCCGGCCCGAAGCACCAGCTGATCTTCCTGTCCACCGACGGGGGTTCGTTCGGCGGGCTCGGTGCCGAGCGCTTCGTCGAGCACTATCCCGATCCCCGCCGGGTCGTCGCGCTGGTGAGTCTGGACTCGATCGCGGGCAACGGGAAGCCGCGAATCGAGATCGCCGGCGACCAACCTCGCTCTCCCGCCGCCGGTCTCGTCGAGACGGCGGCGGCTCGGATCGGCGAGCAGACCGGCTCCGGTCCCGGTCGAACGAGCGGGCTCGGACAGCTGACCGACCTCGGATTCCCGTTCAGCTTCTACGAGCAGTCCCCATTCGTCGGCCGTGGCGTGCCGGCGATCACGCTGACCGCGGCCGGCGATCGTCCGCCGGCCTCGTTCGGCGACGCGCCGGCGAGGCTGAACAGGACGCGCCTCGCCGAGGTCGGGCGCGCCGCGCAGGGGCTCATCGGCTCGATCGACGAGTTCGGCCTGGTCGGCGGAAGCCGGAGCTACGTCTATCTCGGACAGCGCCTGGTGCGAGGCTGGGCGATCGAGCTCGCGCTCGTCGCGATGCTCCTGCCGTTCGTCGTCACCGCAGTCGACCTCTTTGCCCGCTGCCGGCGCCGACACATCCCGGTCGTGCCCGCTCTGCGCGCGTACCGGAGCCGGCTCGCGTTCTGGCTGTGGGCCGGCCTGATGTTCCTCTTCCTCGGCGCGGTCGGGATCTGGCCGGACGGCGCCGCCCGACCGCTCAATCCCGAGACGCACGCTGCGACGCACTGGCCCCTGCTCGGCATCGTCCTCCTCGTCCTCCTGACGCTGCCCGGCTGGCTGGTGACGCGGGCGCGACTCGCTCCGCAACGGCCGGCGACTGCCGAAGAAGAGCTCGCCGGCCACACCGCGACGATGCTCGCGCTCGGCGTGGTCGCACTCCTCGTCGTCGCCACCAATGCGTTCGCGCTTCTTTTTCTGCTCCCGTGCCTCCATATCTGGCTGTGGCTTCCGCACATGCGCAGCCACCGTGCCGCCGCGAGGGTCGGGCTGCTGGTCGCGGGCCTGCTGGGCCCGTTCATCCTGCTCGGGTCCTTCATGTTCCGCTTCGGCCTGGGACTGGACGCGCCCTGGTACCTTGCGGAGCTCGTTACCGTGGGCTACATCACGATCGTGCCCTTCTTCCTGGCCCTCTGCTGGGCGGCAGGAGCGGCTCAGCTGACCGCGATCGCGCTCGGAAGGTACAGGCCGTATCCCTCGGCTGCCGAGCGGCCGCCGCTCGGTCCGATCCGCAGCAGCGTACGGGCGGTCGTTCTCGGAGTCCGGGCGCGCAGGCGGGCGGCCGTGCAGGCAGACGAGGCCGCTGAGGGCTGATGCGCCGATTCGCCCGGATCGCCGGAACGCTGATGGTCGTCGCCGGAGTCGGCGCGGTCGTCTGGGTCGTCCTCGTCTGGCAGTGGCAGGACCCGTTCACCGCGCTCTACACCAAGTACGAGCAGCACAAGCTCGCCTCGCGCTTCTCCCATCGGTTCGCCGACTACAAGCCGCCGGCGTCGATCCGCCCGGTGACAAAGGGGCCGGACGGGTCCGTGTCGGTCGACGCCGAACGCGCGCGCGTTCGCGCAGAGGCGGCGGCCTACCGGCGCGCGCTGAAGGAGGGAGATCCGGTCGGCCGACTGATCGTGCCGCGGCTCGGGCTGAAGTCGATCGTGGTCAACGGGACGGGCCACGACGACCTGACCAAGGGCCCGGGCCGCGATCTCCGTACGTACATGCCCGGAGAGGGCGAGCTCATCTACATCGCGGGCCACCGCACCACGTACCTCGCCCCCTTCTCGCACATCGACAGCCTGCGGCCGGGCGACCCGATCACGCTCGTCCTTCCCTACGGCACCTTCCACTACGAGGTGACCGGGCACCGAATCGTGGACGCCGACGAGCTCTCGGTCCTGCGGACGCACCACCGCGAGCAGCTCGTCCTCCAGGCCTGCCATCCGCGCTTCTTCGCGACGCACCGCTACCTGGCCTACGCGAAGCTCGTCAAGGTGGAGCCGCGGAACGGCGCCTCGTACAGCGTGGGCAGTAACGGGCCGATCGCGTGATGCCCGGTCAGAGCGCCAAGTAGCGGACGACCGAGCCGGCCCGGAGCCCACCGTCCCCGCGCGGGACGAGTGCGAGCGCGTTTGCCTCGGCGGCACGGACGATCATGTGCGACTCCTGACCGCTGACCGGCTCGAGCGAGACGCCGTCGTCGGTGACGGTCGCACGGGCTCGGAGCAGGTCGTCCCGCGCCGGGTTCCGTTCGACCGTGACTGTCAACCGGCCGGCACCGAACCAGGGCCCGGGGTCGGTCGTGCCCTGGAGGGCGCGCAGCGCGGGCCGCACGAACAGCTCGCAGCCGACTAGGGAGGAGACCGGGTTTCCCGGCAAGCCGAAGACGAGGGTTGCGCCGCGGACGCCGAACGAGACGGGCTTACCCGGGCGAACGGCGACGCGCCAGAAGACCTCCTCCACGCCGAGCTCCGCCTCGACACGCCGGACGAGGTCGTGCGGTCCGACCGAGACGCCTCCGGACGTGACCAGGACGTCGTGCTCGAGACCCTCGGCCAGCGCCTGCCGGTGCTCCTCGTCGTCGTCCGCAACCGCAGCGAGCCTGGTGACGAGGGCGCCTTCCGCCGCGAGTTGCGCGGCGAGCATCACGCCGTTGGCCTCGTAGACCTCCCCCGGGCCCAGCGGCGACCCCGGCTCTCTGAGCTCGGTACCCGTGGTCAGGACGGCGACGCGCGGCCTCCGGCCGCAGACGACCTCCGCCACGCCGGCCGCGGCAAGCGCGCCGATCTGCGCCGGACCGAGCCTGGCCCCGGCCTGAACGACGGCGTGTCCCGCGGCGACATCGCGTCCCACCGGTCGGACGTTGGCTCCGCTGGCAACGGAATCTGGAATCTCGATCTCGTTGTCGTTTGCGACAACACGCTCGTGCTGGATGACGGCGTCGGCGCCCTCCGGGACCATGCCGCCGGTCGCAATCCCCATCGCCTCGCCCTGGGTGAGCGGCCTCGTCGCCGGCGCTCCTGCGGCGACCCGCTGGACGACGGGCAGCCGTCCGGGCGTGTCCGCCGAACGCACGGCGTAGCCGTCCATTGCCGAGCTGGGGAACGGCGGCAGGTCGACGACAGCCGCGGCGGACTCCGCGAGCACGCGGCCGATGGCCTCCGACAGCGCCACCCGCTCGACGCCGAGCGGCCTCGCACGCTCGAGCACGAGCGCCTGCGCCGCTTCCAGTGCCAATAGCTCGTCCATGCGGGACATACGCTACTCCTGTGGTCGAATCGGTCATCGCAGGCCGGTACCGCCTCGAGCGGCGGATCGGAGCGGGGGGCATGTCCGAGGTGTGGCAGGCAACCGACCTCGACCTCGACCGGCTCGTCGCGGTCAAGCTGCTCGCGACCGACGCCGATCCGGCCCGCTTCGACCGAGAGGCGCGCGCGGCCGCCGGGCTCGCCCACGCGAACGTCTGCGCGCTCTACGACTACGGCGACGCGGACGGGCGACGCTTCATGGTGCTGGAGCTCCTGCCCGGCGGATCGCTCGACGACCGGCTCGCAGCCGGGCGGCCGCTTCCCGACGACGAGACCCGGCGCATTGCCGCCGAGACCGCCGCCGGGCTGGCACACGCACACGAACGCGGCGTCGTCCATCGCGACCTGAAGCCCGCCAACATCCTGTTCGACTCCGAGGGGCGCGCGAAGATCGCGGACTTCGGGATCGCGCGCACCGGTGCCGCGACCGGTCTGACGGAAGCCGGCACCGTGCTCGGCACCGCCGCGTACATCTCGCCTGAGCAGGCGCGCGGCGACCCCGCTACGCCCGCGAGCGACGTCTACGCCTTCGGCGTGATCCTGTTCCGGATGCTCACCGGGCGCCTCCCGTTCGAGGCGCTCGACGCGCTCGCGCTCGCCGCGATGCACCGTGACCTCCCTGCGCCGCCCGTTTCCGAGCTTCGGCCCGACGCGCCGCCGCTGCTGGAGAGCGTCGCCGCCGCAGCGCTCGCCAAGAGCCCGGCCGACCGTCCCAAGGACGGCGCCGCTCTCGTCGCCGAGCTCGGACACGCTGCCGCGGGGACGACCGCAGAGGCGACCGCCGTCACAGAGGTCATCAGGCCGTCCACGAGACGCAGGAAGCGGCTTCCGGCGGCGCTGGCGATCGCCGCCGTCGCCGCCGCGGGCGTCGGACTGGCGATGGCGCTGACGCTGGGAATCGGAACGGCACCACCGCCGGTTTCGTCGACGCGCCCGGCGTCGTTGAGCCACACGCCGCCTCCACCCGCTCCCTCGCCATCGGAAACAGCGGCGACGGCTCCGACGTCCAGCGAGGCGACGACGTTGACACGCGCTACGACAACCACCGGCACGACGACGGCCGCGACGACGTCCCCGACGACCACCCTTCCGCCGCCGACCGTGCCGACCACCACCGCTCCGGTAACCACCACGCCGGCGACGACCGCTCCGCCTCCGCCTCCCGTGACCACGACCGCACCGGCGACGAGCGCTCCCGCACCGACCACGACGGCGACCACGACGGCGCCGCCGGACACGACCGCCACCGCGCCGGTCGCGACCACGACGGCGGTGACCTCTCCGGGGTAGGCTCGCGCCATGATCTCGGTCGTCGTCCCGGTCCACGACGAGGAGCGGAGCGTCGCGCTCCTCTACGACGAGCTCGACTCGGCGTTCCAGCCGCTCGATCGGCCCTGGCAGGTGGTCTTCGTCGACGACGGCTCGACCGACGGAACGCACGCGGCCCTGACCCGTCTCCATGCAGGCCACGACAACGTCGCCGTCGTCCGCCTGCGCCGCAACTTCGGCAAGGCGGCGGCGCTCGCCGCCGGGTTCGCGCACGCGAAGGGCGACGTGATCGTCACGATCGACGGCGACCTCCAGGACGATCCCGCCGAGATCCCGAAGCTCCTGGCAAAGCTCGACGAGGGCTTCGACCTCGTCTCCGGCTGGAAGACGAAGCGCCGGGACCCCCTGCGCCGAAGGATCCCGTCGCGCGTTTTCAACGCCGTCACCGGCTGGGTTTCGGGCGTCCGCCTCCATGACATGAACTGCGGCCTGAAGGCGTACCGAACAGAGGTGGTGCGCGGGCTGCGCCTGTACGGCGAGCTCCACCGCTTCATCCCGGTTCTCGCGCACCATCGCGGGTACCGGATCGCCGAGGTGCCCGTCAACCACCGGCCGCGCGAGCACGGCCGCTCGCGCTACGGCCTGGAGCGTTACCTCCGCGGCTTCTTCGACCTGCTGACGGTGGCGTTTATCGGCCGCTACCGCCAGCGGCCGCTCCATCTCTTCGGCGGACTTGGCCTTCTGCTCTCGTTCGTCGGCGTGGGAGTCCTCGTCTACCTGACGATCGTGAAGGCGCTCGGACACGCGATCGGCGGCCGGCCGCTCCTGATCCTCGGCGTGTTGCTCGTCGTCGTCGGGATCCAGATCTTCTCGCTCGGCCTGATCACCGAGTTGATCACGAGCCACCACGAAGAGCGGGTCTCCGAGCGCGAGCGGTCGGAGGCGCTGGTCGAGGAGATCCTCAGCTGAAGGTCCTCTACTTCGGGACCTACGAGCGGTCATATCCCCGTAACGCCCAGGTGATCTCCTGCCTGCGGCGCGCCGGGGTCGAGGTGGTCGAACGGCACGAGCCCGTCTGGGAAGGTCGGGAACACAAGTTCGGCGCCGGTGTCCTCGGGTCGGCCGTACGGCTCGCAGCCGCCCAGATTCGCCTGCGCCGAGAACGTGTGAGTGATAGTGATTCTCAATTCGACGCCGTCGTCGTTGGCTATCCGGGACATTTCGACCTCGGATCGGCCCGGCGGGTCGCCCGGGACAGGCCGGTGGTGTTCAACCCCCTCGTCTCGCTGGCCGACACGCTCGTCGGCGATCGCGCACGCTTCCGGGCTCACGGCCTCGCGGCCCGGGCGCTGGTTGCGATCGACCGTCGAGCGTTCCGGGCCGCCGACCTCGTGGTCGCGGACACGGCCGCGCAGGCCGAGTTCTTCACGACCCTCGGCGCGCGAAGGGTGGAGACCTGCTTCGTAGGCGCGGAGGAGCGCGTCTTTCGGCCTGGTTGGAACGCGCCCCCCGATTTCACGGCGCTGTTCGTCGGCAAGCTGATCCCGTTGCACGGGCTCGAGACCGTGCTCGCCGCAGCACGGCTCGCGCCGGAGCTCCGGTTCCGGGTCGTTGGGTCCGGCCAGCTCGACCGGCTGCTCGACGACCGCCCGCGGAACGTCGAACACGTGCCCTGGATCGAGTACGAGAGGCTCCCGCACGAGCTGCACCGGGCGTCGTGCGCGCTCGGGATCTTCGGCACCTCCGCGAAGGCCGCCCGGGTGATCCCAAACAAGGTCTTCCAGGCACTTGCCTGTGCGACGCCCGTCGTCACCGCAGATACGCCGGCGGCTCGCGAGCTCCTTCGCGACAGGGAGAGCGCGCTCCTGGTGACACCGGGCGAGCCGCAAGCGCTGGCAGCCGCGCTTCGGAAGCTCGCAGCAGATCGTGAGCTCGCCGAATCACTGTCCGAGGCCGGGCTTGGCGGCTACCGCGCGCACGCGAGCGAGGACGTGCTCGGTGCGCACTGGCGCGACCTGATCCAATCGCTCCTGTGAAGCCGCGGGTCCTCCTGTGGGCTGCGATCGCCGCCTATGCGGCGGGGTTCGGATCGCTCTCGATCCTCCGCCACCGGGCGTTCACCACCGGCCGCTACGACCTCGGGAACATGGTGCAGACGGTCTGGAACACTGCGCACGGGCATTTCCTCCAGATGACGAGCGGCGACGGCGTTCAGATCTCCCGGCTGGCGGCGCACTTCGACCCGATCCTCGCCGCCTTCGCGCCACTCTGGTGGATCTGGCCGAGCCCGGAGATGCTGCTCGTCGTCCAGGCGATCGTGGTCTCCCTCGGCGCACTCCCCGTGTTCTGGCTTGCGCGCA
>JBKOVQ010000012.1:0-7278 GCA_046723985.1 Actinomycetota bacterium
GGCGCCCGAGGCCTTGCGCGCGGTCGGCGTCTACTTCAGCGCTGGCGACCTCGAGTACTTCCGGCGCGCGGCTGCGAGCCCCGGCACGATCGAGTCGCTGACGGCGATCAACTACGGGGTCGACGTTCGCGACGTCCTGCCGGCCGTCCGCGTGCCGACCCTGCTCGTTCATGCGGCAGAGGACCCGACCTGGCCGATCAGCGGCGCGCGGTTCATGGCAGAGAAGATCCCCGGAGCCAGGCTCGTCGAGGTCCCCGGGAAGACCATTGTCGCCGAGGAAGGGCTGCAGCAGGCGCTGGGCACCGTCGAGAGCTTCTTGCACGAAGTATGGGGTGCGGGCGGCTGGGAGGAGCCCGAGCCGGACCGTGTCCTCGCAACGGTGCTTTTCACCGACATCGTCGGTTCCAGCGAGCGAGCGGCGGCGCTCGGCGACCGAGCCTGGCGTGAGCTGCTCGCCTCACATGACGCGGCAGTGCGCCGGCAGCTGACGCGCTTCCGCGGGAGCGAGGTGAACACGACGGGAGACGGGTTCGTCGCCAGCTTCGACGGGCCGGCGCGGGCAATCCGCTGTGCCTGCGCGGTGGTCGAGTGTGTGCGCGACCTGGGGATCGAGATACGCGCCGGGCTCCACACCGGCGAATGCGAGCTGGTCGACGGCACCATCGCGGGGATCGCCGTCCATACCGGCGCTCGGGTCGCCGCCGAGGCGGGTCCGAGCGAAGTCCTCGTCTCGAGCACCGTCAGAGACCTCGTCGCCGGCTCTGGGTTCGGCTTCGAGGAGCGCGGCCCGCACGAATTGAAGGGAATCCCCGGCGAATGGCGTCTCTTCGCCGTCGACCCTGCCACGGCCCGGGCACTCTAGGTTCGCCGGTGGTACCCAAAGACGGGGCGTCCGACCGTCGAGCCGCGCACGACTAGGCGATTCGTTCGATCCTGGAGGAGAAGGCGGCAGCGAGGCCCTCCACCGGCGCCAGCTCGGCCAGGCGCGTCCGGTAGAGGGACGCCTCGTCGTCGCGTCCCCGTTCGCGCAGGAACTGCTCGAGCCTGGAGAGCACCCAGCTCTCGAGGCCGCGAAACCCGCTTGACTCGATCATCTCGAGCGCTTCGAGAAGCAGCGCCTCAGCGTCGGCGTCGCGTCCCTGCGCCGCCCGGACGAGACCGAGCGTCATGGTCGTCGTCGCCTGCGAGCTGAGGTCGTGCTCGCCGACCGTCTCCACCGCCTCGAGGGCGATCCGCTCCGCCTCTGCGATGTGGTTCCGCCGGATCAGCACGTCCGCGAGCGCGCGCTGGCTCTCGCACAGCGCGCCACGGTCCTCCAGCGGCTTGAGCAGCCGGATCGCCTCGCGCAGCCGTCGTTCGGCGGTGGCGTCGTCGCCCTGCTTCTCGGCGGCCCAGGCGAGCTCGTTCATCACCCGGCCCTGCATCCAGGTATCACCGATCTCGGCGAACAGCGTGCGTGACTCATCGAGCAGGCGTTCTCCCTCGACCGCCTCGCCGCCGGTCACGTGAAGGCGTCCGAGCGAGTGCAGTGCGTGCGCCTTGGCGACGATGCTGCCGCTCTCCTCGGCCAGCTGGAGCGCCCGCCGCACCAGAACGTCGGCCTCGTCGAGGCGCTGTTGGTGCTTGTACACGTCGGCCAGACCGTCGAGCGCCTGCGCTTCGAGATCCTTGCGCTCCAGGCGGCGCGCGATGTCCAGGGCCTCCTCCCCCACCCGTTCCCGCGTCTCGAAGTCGCCGACCCAGTAGGCGATTTGCCCGCGGACGCCGAGCGCGGTGAACCGGCCCTCGGGAGGCAGGACGTCCAGCGCGGCCTCGATCAGCTCCGTGGCCTTTGGCAGGTCGGCCTCGCGGAGCAGCGCGACCTCGGCGAGCGCAGTCAGCGCCTTGCCCTCGATCGTGCTGTCCCCGGCTTCTCTCGCCTCGTCGAGCACCTGGCGCATCTCGACCGAGACCGTCGGCAGGTCGCTCATCCGCCAGGCTGCGCGGGCGGCGTGATAGCGGCGCTCGAGCGTCGGCTCCAGCTCGACCGCGCGCAGCAGCAGCTTCCGAGCCGAGCGGTTCGCCTCGCGGGCGAGTGCACGCCGACCGGCCTGCTCCAATGCGGCGGCGGCGGCCTGTGCGAGCTCGGCCGGCGCAGCGCCGTCGAGCTCGGCGAGGAGCTGCGCGGCGTGGTCGAGGTGGTACGCACGGATCTCGAGCAGCTCTTCCGCCCCCCGCTCGTGCAGCCATTCCGCGAAGCGGCCGTGCAACGTGGCGCGCTCCGCCTTGGTCAGCCCGGAGTAGGCGACCTCGCGGATCAGCATGTGCTTGAAGCGGAACGCCCGCTCGCCGATGATCGTCGACCGCGGCTCGTTGAGGACGAAGTCGCGCAGCAGGAGGCTGTCCAGGAGCTCGTCGACTTCGAGGTCCGGCGCGATGTAGGCGACGGCGCCGTGCCAGAAGATCCGGCCGATCACGGCAGCCCGGTGGAGCAGCGACTTCTCCGCAGGGGGCAGGCCGTCGATGCGGGCGGCGATCAACGCCTGGAGGGTGTCCGGGATGCGCTCGAGCAGGGAGTCGTCGCCGCGCTCGGCGAGCATGCGGATCGTCTCCTCGACGAAGAGCGGGTTGCCCTCGGTCTTCTCGAGCAGGTCGGCCCGCACCGACGCCGGCAGCCCGTCGCCCGGGACGAGCACGTCGATCAGCTCGCGGGCCTCGCTCTCCCGTAGCGGATCGAGCTCGATCGAGGCCGCGCGCATGCGGCCGCCGCCCCAGCCGGGACGGACGTTGAGCAACTCCGGCCGGGCGAGCGTGATCAGCAGCAGCGGCGACTCGCGCACCCACGTTGCAAGGTGCTCGATCAGCTCGAGCAGCGGATCCTCGCCCCAGTGGATGTCCTCGAAGACGAGGATCAGCGGCTGGACGCTCGCGAGCTGCTCCGCCCACTCGCGCGCTGCCCAGGCGATCTCCTGGCCGCTGCGCTCGCCCTCGACGGCCTCCAGGACGCCGGCCGCCAGCCCGAGCAGGTCGGCGACGGCCTCGTCCTCACAAGCGTCCCTGAGCTTCTCCATCGCCTCCTTGACCGGGTCGTCGTCGGAGATCCCGGCCGCCGACTTGACCATCTCGGCCAGCGGCCAGTACGTGATCCCCTCGCCGTAGGGAAGGCAGCGCCCGCGCAGGACGGTCGCCCCCTCCAGCCCGGCGACGAACTCGCGCGCCAGGCGGCTCTTCCCGACGCCGGGCTCGCCGTAGATCGTGACCAGGTGGGCACGGCGGTCGCGGACGGCGCGGTCTAACGTGTTCGCGAGCAGGTCGAGCTCTGCTTCGCGGCCGATTAGGGGCGCCACGACCGCCGACGTCTGGATCGCCTGCTCGCGGTCGGCGGCGCAGACGACGCGCCATGGGTGGAACTCACCTCGTCCCTCGAGCTCGATCGGCTCCGCCTCCTCGACCTCGATCGCCAGCTGCGAGAGGCCGTGTGCGGCTGGACCGATCAGGATCTCACCGGGGGCGGCGGACTGCTGGAGCCGCGCGGCGATGTTGACCGCTTCGCCGGTCGCGAAGGTGGAGTCGGTCGTGTCGACGACGACCTCGCCGGCCTCGATCCCGATGCGCGCCTCGAGCTCGAGCTCCTTCACGACCTCGAGGATCGCCAGGCCCGCCCGGATCGCCCGCTCGGCGTCGTCCTCGTGCGCCTGGGCAACACCGAATGCGGCCAGGACGGCGTCGCCGGCGAACTTCTCCACGATCCCGCCGTGCATCGTCACGCAATGCGAGGTGCGGTCGAAGAACCGGGTCACCCGGCGCCTGACGACTTCGGGATCCTGCCCGGAGACGAGCGCGGTCGAACCGACCAGGTCCACGAACAGCACAGTTGCGAGCTTTCGCTCCATCCCTACTAGTGTAGAAACGAGCGAGGGCCCGGGTAGCATCCCGGTCCGTGCTCGATCCAAAAGTCTTCAAGGCGTACGACGTGCGCGGGATCTACCCGCTCGAGCTCGACGAGGACGGAGCGCGGGCGATCGGGCGCGCCTACGTCGAGCAATTCGCCCCAGAACGGATCGCCGTCGGCCGCGATATGCGCCTGTCGTCGCCGTCGATGGCAGCGGCGCTGATCGAGGCCGCGGCCTCGGCCGGCGCCGATGTCCTCGACATCGGCCTCGTCGGCACCGAGATGCTCTACTTTGCCGTCGGCGAGAACGGGCTCGACGGCGGGGTGATGGTCACCGCCTCGCACAACCCGAAGGAGTACACCGGGATGAAGATCGTCCGTGGCGGCGCCCTGCCCGTCGGCGGCGACTCGGGCCTCTTGGACGTGCGCGACAGGGCCTTGTCGGAGGGACAGTCCCTTGGACGTGGCCCGGAGGGTCACGTCGAGGCGCTCGACATTTGGCCGGCGTTCGTGAAGCGCGTCCTCTCCTTCATCGATCCCGCGGCGCTGAAGCCGCTGAGGGTCGTGATCGACGCCGCGAACGGGATGGCCGGCAGGATGCTGCCGCCGGTGCTCGAACGGCTACCGATCGAGCCGGTGCCCTGCTACTTCGAACCGGACGGGAGCTTCCCCAACCACGAGCCGAATCCGCTCCTGCCCGAGAACCGAGAGTTCATCGTCCGGAAGACGGTCGAGGAGCATGCCGACCTCGGGGTCGCGTTCGACGGCGACGCCGACCGGTGCTTCTTCGTCGACGACACCGGCGAGTTCGTTCCCGGCGACTTCGCGACCGCGCTGTTCGCGCAGAACGTCCTCGAGAAGGAGCCGGGCGCTACCGTGATCTACGACGTCCGGGCCAGCTGGGCGGTGCCCGAGGAGATCGAGCGTGCCGGCGGAACGGCAGTCGTCAACCGGGTCGGGCACGCGTTCATCAAGGAGCGGATGCGCGAGGTCGGCGCCGCCTTCGCCGGCGAGGTTTCCGGCCACTACTACTTCCGTGACTTCTCCCAGGCCGACACGGGCGTCGTCCCGTTCCTCGTCATGCTCGAGCTGATCTCGAAGGGCGGCATGAAGCTGTCGGAGCTCTTGCGCCCGTTCCGCGAGCGCTACTTCATCACCGGCGAGCTGAACACGCCGGTCGCCGACGTGCAGGCAAAGCTCGCCGAGCTGGAAGGGCGGTTCGGTTCGGAAGGCCCCGTTTCTCATCTGGACGGGCTCTCGGTCGAGGCGGAGGACTGGCATTTCAACGTGCGGCCGTCGAACACGGAGCCCCTCCTGCGTCTGAACCTGGAGGCGCGCTCGCAGGACTTGATGGAGCGCAAGCGCGACGAGGTGCTTGCGGTCATCCGCGGATGAGCCCGCGACCGCCGTTCAAGTTCAGCGCCACGACGAGGGTCGCCTTCTCCGAGACGGACGCCCAGGGCGTCGTCTACTACGGCCGGTACATGCCGTACTTCGACCTTGCCCGGGTCGAATACCACCGAAGCCTGGACATGCTCCGCCGCGACGCGCAGGACCGCGAGTTCGTGATGCGGGCGATGCATGTCGAGTACCACATGCCGGCGCGGTTCGACGACCTGATCGAGGTCGACGTGCGGATCAAGCGCATCGGGACCTCGAGCGTGACCTACGAGTTCGCCGCCTACCTCGAGGGCGAGACCTTGGCCGTGACCGCGACGCAGACGGCCGTGCTCGTCGACCTTTCGGAGCGCAAGCCGTGCCCGGTGCCGGACTGGTGGCGAGACCGGATCATGGGCTTCGAAGGCGCCGACCTCGAGGACTAGGCCGCGGGCTCATCCCGTCCGCCGAGCGGATGAGCGCCGCAGCCGTGCCGATCCCTGCGCCCGAACCCCACTCCCTTGTCGTAGGCGACGCCGGGCCCTGCGGGTATCCCTCAGACGGGTCTAGTTCGGCGTGACGCGGTAAGCGTCGAAGACGCCCTCGATGTTCCGCAGCGCGGTGAGGAGCGCCCGGAGCGAGCCGATGTCGCCGATCTCGGCCGTGTACCAGTTCTTCGCCAGCTGGTCCTGCACGCCGCCGCCGTATGCGACGATGTTGGCGCCGTGCTCGGAGAACGTCCGGGCGACGTCCTCGAGCAGGCGCGGGCGGTCCCAGGCATCGACGGCGATCTGGACGCGGAAGCTCTGGGACGAGCCTCCGTCCCACTCGACCGGGGTGAACCGCTCGGCGTTCTTGCGCAACGCCCGCACGTTCGGGCAGTCCTCGCGATGGATGGTGATCCCCTTGCCGAGCGAGATGTAGCCGACGATCGGGTCGCCGGGCACCGGCGTGCAGCACTTGGCGAGCCGGACGAGCACGTCCTCGACGCCCGAGACGTTGATCCCGTACGTCTGGCTGGCCGCAGTGTCCTTCGCTTTCGGCGGCTTGAGCATGACCGCCTCTTCCTCGACGACCTCGGCGGTCTTCAGGCGCTGGATCACCTTCTTGACGATCTGGCCGGCCTGGAGCTTCCCGGAGCCGAGCGCGACGTAGAAGTCCTCCGCCTTCTTGAACCCGGTCTCGCGGATCACCTGCGCGAGCACCGCCGAGCCGGCGATCTTCCGGTACGGCAGATTCTGCTGCTTTAGCGCCTGCTCGAGCGACTCGCGGCCCTTCGCCTCGGCGTCGGCGCGCGTCTCGCGCGAGAACCACTGGCGGATCTTGTTCCGGGCACGGGAGGAGGCGGCGACCGACATCCAATCCCGCGAGGGCCCCCGCCCCGACTTCGAGGTCATGATCTCGATGATGTCGCCGCTCTTCAGACGGTAGTGGAGCGGCACGATCCGGCCGTTCGCCTTCGCCCCGACCGTGCGGTGCCCGACGTCGGTGTGCACGGAGTACGCGAAGTCGATCGGCGTCGAACCGGCCGGCAGGGTCTTCACCTCGCCCTTCGGCGTGAAGACGTAGACCTCGTCGTCGAAGAGGTCGGTGCGGAGCGTCTTGATGAACTCGCGCGGGTCGGCCTCGTCCTGCTGCCAGTCCATCACCTGCTTCATCCAGGCCGTCCAGTCGTCGTCGGCCTTGCGAGCCTTGCCGCCGCGCTTGTAGGTCCAGTGGGCGGCGATGCCGAACTCGGCCGTCTCGTGCATGTCCAGCGTCCGCACCTGGATCTCGAGCGGGCGACCCTGGGGCCCGATCACGGTCGTGTGCAACGCGCGGTAGCGGTTGAGCTTGGGCATCGCGACGTAGTCCTTGAACCGGCCGGGCATCGGCTTCCAGAGCGAGTGGATCAGGCCGAGCGCGCCGTAACAGTCGCGCGTGCCCTCCTCCCCGGTCCGCTCGACCAGCACGCGCATCGCGGTCAGGTCGTAGATCTCGTTGAACTCGCGGCCCTTCTTCACCATCTTGTCGTAGATGGAGTAGAAGTG
>JBKOVQ010000044.1:0-4174 GCA_046723985.1 Actinomycetota bacterium
GCTCGATCGTGTTGATCTGCATCCCCTCCAGCCAACCCTTGTCGAGCTCGAGCACCGCGTCCCTCAGCTCTCGGTGGGCGACGACCGTGAAGCGGGCTTCCCAGAGCAGCCCTCCGCGGAGGTGCCCGGGCGCGTACAGCTCGAGCGTCGCCGCCCGGGCCGCCGCCGTCGCGACATGTGGCCTCTGGCCGAACAGGTTGGTCAGGGCGAGCAGCGGAAGAAGGCCGACGAGCGCGAGCAACGCCCGTCGCACCCAGGCATCCCTCCGCCGCCCTTCGAGGTCACGGTGCCGGTTGAGCGTGAGCGTGTCCGGAACCGTGGCCATTGCAGGAAAGACATCCCCGAACGGCCGAAAATGAAGCGTTGTCAGAACCGCCCACCCGTCGGTACGGAGCCGCGGAAATGCGCCCGGCAAGATTCGAACTTGCGGCCTCTGCCTCCGCAGGGCAGCGCTCTATCCCCTGAGCTACGGGCGCGTGGAGGGATCTAGTGTAACCGCGCCTTGGAGCCGCCGATCTCGAGCTCGGCCACATCCGGCACCTCGACCCTGACGTAGCCGAGCGCCAGCCCCGGCACCGCGCTCGTCACCCGCCCAACCGTCTTCCCTTCTTGGTCGATCTCGTCCCCGGCCGAGGCCGACTCGACCTCGAGGACGCGCAGGCGCCGGTTGACGTGCCCGCGGTTGCGGAGCCGGGCGATCGGCTCCTGGCCCGGGTAGCAGCCCTTCGTGAAGGAGATGTGCGTCTCGTCCAGTCCCGCCTCGGCGGGAAGGATCGAGTCGTCGAGCTCCTTGCCCCAGGCGGGGACAGCAGCCTCGATCCGTGCCCGCTCCAAGTCGGCCGCCTCCACACCGCCCGGCATTGTTCGATCGAGAACCTCGACGGTGCCTGGGATCTCGCCCGGCAGGCCCGCTGCCTCCCCGAAGACGACCGCGGAGGTGTGCTCCTCCAGCTCGATCTCGCACTTGGCGGCGAAGCGTGAGCGCAGCAACGTGGCCCGCACCACCTCGCCCAGCTCGGGCTCGGTCAGGAGCAGGAAGTCCTCTGCTCCGCGGCGCCACGCGCGGAGCGGTGCGATCAGCCGCCCCTTCGGCGTCAGCAGCAGCGCGTCCACCAGCTCGCCGGCCGTGACGTCGTTCGAGAGCATGCGCTGGAGGTAGTCCTCGGCGTCCGGGCCCGCGACCCGGATGTACGAACGCGGACGAGGAGCGGCGCGGACTGAAACGCTCAGCACCCTCGTTAGTCTAGGCAGCATGCCCCTGTTCAGATCGAAGGCCGAGGCCAAGGTGGCCGAGGCCGGGTACGACCCCGCTCGCCTCCCGCCCGGCCAGTACCTGACCGAGAAGTGGCCCGTTCTCCACGCGGGGTCGGTGCCGAAGGTCGACCTGGCGACCTGGACCTTGACCGTCTCCGGCGAGGTCCAGCGGCCCCTGACACTCACGTGGGAGCAGCTCCTGGAACTGCCGAGCCGAGAGGTCACCGTCGACATCCACTGCGTCACCCGTTGGAGCCGCTTCGACACGACCTTCAAGGGCGTGCACTGGAGCGAGATCGCAAAGCTTGTCTCGCCGGAGCCGAGCGCCCGCTTCGTCGTCGCCCACGCCGAGCAGGGCTTCACCTCCAACATGCCGCTCGCCGCGATCGAGGACGAGAGCGCGCTGATCGCCTACGAAGCCGACGGCGAACCGCTGGCGCCGGACCACGGCTGGCCGGTCCGCATCGTCGTCCCCTCACGCTACTTCTGGAAGAGCGCCAAGTGGCTGACCGGCATCGAGCTCCTCGACCACGACGAACCGGGGTTCTGGGAGCGCTACGGCTACCACAACGACGCCGACTACTGGAAGGAAGAGCGCTACTCGTTTTGACGGTCGTTCGCGCGACCGACCTATGCGGGTGCGCGCGGCAAGCCCAACGGTCGCCGGCAGCAGGCGACGCGAGCGAAGCGAGCAAGCGAAGGAGAGGGCGCGGGGGAGAACCATGGGTTCTCCCGCGTCCTAGCCGCCGTATCCGCCGTAGCCGCCGTCGTCGGTAGTCGTTGGTTCGGACTCCGTCGTCGTCGATGTCGGCGCCGGCCGACCGCTCCTTACCTGGCCGCGGATCTCGCCGGCCGGATTCTTCGCCGTGTGCACGTTCACGTACGCACCGCTGGAGAGCAGCGCCGAACGCACCTTCACGGTCAGCTTCTTCGTACCGTGCGCCCCGGAGACGCACGGCCCGCAGAGCGGGACCGCAACCGGGCCTGCGACTCCCGGCCTGCCGAGGTGCACGTGCGCGGCGATGGCCTTGCCGGTGAGCCGGGCGAACGTCAGCCGCCAGGAAAGCGAGGAGCCGGTCAACGTCGCCGCGAAGAGCCCAGAGGCACGGCTCGCTCCCTTCGGGCGAGGAGTCTCGGCGCCGGCGGCGAGCCTGGCGGCCAACTTCGTCGAGGTGCTCCCCGACGCCGCCACACCGAGGCCGGCGACAAAGAGCCCGACCGCGACGAGCGCGGCAGCAACAAGAGGGAAGGGTCGTCTCATGTCGGTTGGTACGTGTCTGTCCGCTCTGCGGATTCGAACCAGCGGAAGTCGGCCGGGGCGCTCGAGGGGAGACCGTTCCCCGTCGCGAGCAGCCCGATCATCGCGCCGGTGAAGTGGTGCCTCCCGCTGGCATGCAGGATCGTCTCCGCAGAGAAGGCCCGCGTCGGGATGCGGCCGAGCTCCCGCAGGCTCTCGCCGCTGCCGCCGAGGAAGCTGTACTCCCGTGCGCTCGCCTCGACGGCGAGCGTCACCGGCCCGTCGGCGAGCTCGGCCCGACCGAGCGTCCGCGTCCGTCCTTCCTCCGTGTGCACGAGCCTGAGCTCGCGTCCGCGGCGACCGAGACCGACGAGCAGCGCGGCGTGGAACGCCTCGGTCGCCCGCAGGCAGAGGCCTGCCTCCTCATTCGGCGATCCGGGGGTGAACTCGAGCAGGGTGCGGCCGGTGAACTCGAACTGCGTCTGCCGCCGACAGACCGAGGCGAGCGGCGCGACGTCGCGGAGCGACCCTGGTCGACCCCAGAGGCGAAGCCATCCGGGCCGCTCGCGCAGCGACGAGGCTCCCTCCGGCGGATTGCGGACGAAGACCCAGCTCGGCGCCAGATCGGGGCTCGAGAAGTCGTCCTGGACGGTCGCTCCGGGACTGTCCCTCGGCAGCGGCGGTCCCTCCATCGAGAGCTCGAGGGGCGGCATCCGCGGCCAGCCGTCGTCACCCCACTCGACCGGCACGAGGAACGTCTCCCGACCGAGATGGTGGTGGTGGCCCCCGGCCGGCCGGATCCCGAGCAGCACGGCCCACGTGCTCCCATCGGCAAGCTCGACGAGATCCGCATGGCCGGTGGCCTGGATCGGATGGCGTGGACGTTCACGATGCGTGACCAGCGGGCCGTGTGGGGACGCCTCGAACGGCCCCTCGGGTTGCATGCTCCTCGCGACCACGACGGAGTGGTCGTAGCTCGTCCCACCTTCGGCGGTCACGAGATAGAACCAGCGCCCCCGTCGGTACAGGTGCGGCCCCTCGGGCCAGACGCCGCCCGTCCCCTGCCAGATCACGCGCGGTTCGTCTGCGAGCGCCGGCCGGTCGCCCGAGAGCGCGAGCTCGGTCTGGTAGACGAACGGACGGTCGTCGTCGGAGCCGGGGCCGGCGCGCGTGTAATACACGCGTCCGCCGAGGAATGCGAGCGACGGATCGAACCCCTCCTCGTCGAGCCAGTGCGGATCCGACCACGGCCCGCCCGCGTCGTCTGCGGTGACGACGAAGTTGCCGCGGCCGACGAGCGTGGTGACGAGGTAGAAACGACCGGCGTGGTGCCGCAGGGTCGGGGCGTAGATGCCGCCCGAGCTCGGCGCCGAGGTCAGGCCGAGCTGGCCCGGCCGCGTGAGCGCGTGACCGAGCTGCCGCCACGAGACGAGGTCGCGGCTGTGGAAGATCGGTACGCCGGGGAAGTACTCGAAGCTCGAGCACGCGAGATAGAAGTCGCGGCCGACCCGGCACACGGTCGGGTCCGGGTGCATCCCCGGCAGAACCGGATTCTCGAACTTCATCGCTAGCCCGGCTGGAGGGCTGGCCTCCGCGGAAGCGAGACCGCGCTCTCGCCGGAGCGCACGGGCGATGCGGCACGCGAGCGGAAGGAGGGGGTCCGTGGGGGAACCATGGTTCCCC
>JBKOVQ010000202.1:0-6171 GCA_046723985.1 Actinomycetota bacterium
AGCGTATCGTCGGGCTCGACGTCGGGACGACCGGCGCGAAGGCGGTCGCGATCTCGGCGACGGGCAAGGTGCTCGAGTGGGTCGAGGTCGAGTACCCGCTGTCGATCCCGCAGCCCGGCTGGGCGGAGCAGGACCCGGAAGACTGGTGGTCGGCGAGCGAGCGGGCGCTCGCGGGGGTCGGTGCGTCGGAGGCGGCATCGGTGGGATTGACGGGCCAGATGCACGGGCTCGTGCTGCTGGGCGCCGACGACCGTGTCCTCCGCCCGGCGATCCTCTGGAACGACCAGCGCACCGGCGCGGAGTGCGCCGAGATCGAGGAGCGGGTCGGCTTCGAGCGGCTCGTCGCCCTGACCGGCAACCGGGCGCTTCCCGGCTTCACCGCGCCGAAGCTCGTCTGGGTGCGCCGGCACGAGCCCGACGTCTGGGCGCAGGCGGCGCACATCCTGCTGCCGAAGGACTACGTCCGGCTGCGACTGACCGGGGAGCGGGCGATCGACGTCGCCGAGGCGTCGGGGACGCTGCTGTTCGACGTCGCGGGTCGTCGCTGGAGCGACGAGGTCTGCGAGGTTCTGGAGATTCCGCTGGAGTGGCTTCCGAGGGCGCACGAGTCGACCGCGATCGGCGGCGCCGGCGACCAGCAGGCGGGCGCGCTCGGGGTCGGAGTCGTCGGTCCGGGCCCCCTATCGGTGGTGCTCGGAACGTCAGGCGTCGTCTTCGCCGCGCTCCCCGGCTACCGCGCCGATGCGGAGGCGCGCGTGCACGTGTTCTGCCACGCGGTGCCGGACACGTGGGAGGCGATGGGCGTGATGCTCTCGGCCGCCGGCTCGCTGCGCTGGCTGCGGGACACCGTCGGCGGCACCTACGACGAGCTGGTCGCGGAGGCGGAGCGCTGGCCCGCCGGAACGGAGGGGCTGACGTTCCTCCCCTACCTCCAGGGCGAGCGGACGCCGCACGCCGACCCGTCCGCTCGGGCCGCGTTCGAGGGACTGTCCCTCAGACACGACCGGGGCGCCCTGGTCCGTTCCGTCCTCGAGGGCGTCGCGTTCGGTCTGCGCGACTCGCTGGAGCTGCTGAAGGCGCTCGGCGTGGAGCCCGCCGCGGGCCGCGCCTCGGGCGGCGGCGCTCGAAGCGAGCTGTGGCTGAAGATCGTCGCATCCGTGCTCGGCATCCCGATCGAGCGGACGGCGGTCGAGGAGGGAGCCGCCTACGGCGCTGCGCTGCTCGGCGCCGTGGCGGGGGGCGTCTTCGCCGACGCGGCAGAGGCGGTCGCCGCCTGCGTCCGGGTCCGCGACACGGTCGAGCCCGCCCTCGAGTGGCAGAAGGTCTACGACGAGCGGTACGCCCGGTACCGCTCTCTCTATCCAGCCCTACGACATCTGGAGGACACATGAGCTTCGAAGGCAGAGTCGCGTTTGTCACCGGCGCGAGCGGAGGGATCGGCGCCGCAGTCGCCCGCACGCTCGACGACGCCGGCGCCTCGGTCGGCCTGGGCTCCCGCCGCGGAGACGACCTCGGCCTCGAGCGCGGCCTGGGGCTTGCATGCGACGTCCGGAACGCCGAGCAGGTGGACGCCGCCGTCGCCGCAACCGTGGAGCGCTTCGGCCGACTCGACATCGTCGTCGCGAACGCCGGCGTCGGGGCCTACGGCCCATTCCTCGAGCTCTCGCGCGAGCACCTCGAGGAGATGATCGACACGAATCTGAAGGGCACGCTCTACGCCGTACGGGCTGCCCTGCCCCATCTGCTCGAGAGCGACGCAGCCGACGTGGTCACGCTCGCCTCCGAAGCGGGCCGGCGCGGCCTGCCGTACGAGGCCGTCTACTGCGCGTCGAAGTTCGGTCAGGTCGGCTTCACGCGGGCACTCGACCACGAGTTGCGGGAGCGGGGCGTCCGCTGCACGAACGTCTGCCCGGGCGGCGTCGCCACCGACTTCGCCCTCGAGGAGGGCCGTGGCCGGACCCGCGACGTCCTGCCGGGCATGATGACCGCCGAGGACGTGGCGGAGATCGTCATGTTCGTCCTCACCCGCCCGCGGACGCACCGGATCCTGGAGACGGCGATCCGCCCCATGACGGAGACGAGCTGGGGCTAGCTCATCTGCGGACGCCGGCGACCAGTAGCCACTCGCGGGGATAGTCGATCGACCCGCCGGAGCGGTAGTTCGTCTCGAAGAAGTCGACCCAGGCGTGGTGGAGCTCCTCGCGGCGGTCGTCGTCGAGTGACGCGGCGAGGGTCTTCACCGGTCCGAAGTTGTCGACGTAGAACTGCCACATCGACTCGCCGCTCTCCGACGAGTCGATCGACGTGCGGGTCTCGAACGAAAGCTCGAACGCGTCACCGAGCAGCTCCTCGACATGCTCCGGCCGGCCCCAGTCGAGCGGCGCGCCGGCGCCGTCGGGGAGCGGCGGCTGGAAGGGCGCGACCATGTCGAACATCGCGCCGATGCCGCCGTCCGGCCGCCAGGTCGAGAGCGCGAGCTTCCCGCCCGGCCGCGTCACGCGTGCGAGCTCGGCCGCCGCGCGCGGCTGGTCGGGCGCGAACATGACGCCGAAGGTCGACGTGACGACGTCGAAGCCGGCGTCTTCGACCTCCAGGTTCTCGGCATCGCCGACTCGGTAGTCGATAGCCAGGCCCTTCGCGGTCGCCAGCTGCTTCGCCGTCTCGATCAGTGCCGGGGCAAGGTCGATGCCGGTGACGTCGGCTCCGGCGGCCGCGGCGAGCTCGGCCACGCCCCCGGTGCCGCAGGCGACGTCGAGCCACCGCTTGCCGCCCACGTCGCCCACCGCTTCGACGACGGCCCGGTGGACGTCGGCGATCGTCTCGGCGACGACCTCGAACGGTCCGCTCCCCCAGACGACCCCTTGCCGCTGCTTCAGCTCCTCGAACGCCATCTCGACCTCCTTCTCTCCCGTCGACCGCGGGAGTATGACCTTTGATGGAATAGGGATATGGACGCTCGCGGAACGTTACGCGCCGGATCCGAGACCTACGAGATCTTCCGGCTCGATGCACTACAGGACCGGTGGGACGTCGCCCGTCTGCCCTACTCGCTCCGCGTCCTGCTCGAGAACGTCCTGCGTGCAGGAAGCGGGGCGGACGCGGAAGCGATCGCCGGCTGGGTCGCAACTGACGAGCCCAGCCGCGAGATCTCCTTCCGCCCGAGTCGCGTAATCCACCAGGACTTCACCGGCGTGCCGGCGATCGTCGACCTGGCGGCGATGCGGGACGCGATGCAGGATCTCGGCGGGAATCCGGCCGAGATCAACCCGGTGATCCCCGCGGAGCTCGTGATCGACCACTCGGTGCAGGTCGACGAGTTCGCCACGCGGCTCGCGTTCGGCCGGAACGTCGAGCTCGAGTTCGAGCGAAACCGCGAGCGGTACGCGTTCCTGCGCTGGGGCCAGCAGTCGCTGGCCGACCTGAAGGTCGTCCCGCCCGGCACCGGCATCGTCCACCAGGTCAACCTCGAGTACCTGGCCCGCGTGGTCGAGTCGCGCGATGGGCAGGCGTTCCCGGACACGCTGGTCGGCACCGACTCCCATACCACGATGGTCAACGGGCTCGGCGTCCTCGGCTGGGGCGTCGGCGGGATCGAGGCCGAGGCGGCGATGCTCGGCGAGGCGCTGTCGATGCTCGTGCCGCAGGTCGTCGGCTTCCGCCTGACGGGCGCGCTGACCGAGGGGGCGACCGCGACCGATCTCGTCCTGACCGTGACGGAGATCCTCCGCAACACCGGCGTCGTGGGCAAGTTCGTCGAGTACTTCGGCCCCGGCCTCGCCGGGCTGTCGCTGGCCGACCGCGCGACGATCGGGAACATGTCGCCCGAGTACGGCGCGACCTGCGGGTTCTTCCCGGTGGACGACGCCACCCTCCAGTACCTCCGCCTGACCGGCAGGCCCGACGAGCGGGTTGCCCTCGTCGAGGCCTACTGCAAGGAGAACATGCTCTGGCACGAGGCCGAGGACCACCCGACCTACTCGCAGGTGGTCGAGCTCGACCTCGCGAGCGTCGAGCCGAGCCTGGCGGGGCCGCGGCGCCCGCAGGACCGGGTGCCGCTCAGCCGGGCGGCAGCCGCATTCCTCGAGGCGCTGCCCACCTTCGGCGTCGACTACGGCAACTCCCGCGACGCCGCGGTCGCCGAGAGCTTCCCGGCGTCCGATCCGCCCGCCTACGTCTCACCGGGCCACGAGGAGCCGATCACGGCCGACGACCAGGTGATCGCGGTCGCCGAGGCCGAGCCCGAGCGCATCGTCCTGGCAGGGGACGAGGTCGAGCTCGGGCACGGCTCGGTCGTGATCGCTGCGATCACCAGCTGCACGAACACCTCGAACCCGCAGGTGATGGTCGCCGCCGGCCTGCTCGCCAGGAAGGCGGTGGAACGCGGACTGGAACGCAAGCCGTGGGTGAAGTCGAGCCTCGCACCCGGCTCGCGGGTCGTCACCGACTACTACGAGAAGGCCGGCCTCACCCCCTACCTCGAGCAGCTCGGCTTCTACACCGTCGGCTACGGCTGCACGACCTGCATCGGTAACTCCGGCCCGCTGCCGGAGGAGGTCTCCGCCGCGATCGCCGACCACGACCTGGTCACGTGCGCAGTCCTCTCCGGGAACCGCAACTTCGAGGCGCGCATCCATCCGGAGGTGAAGGCGAACTACCTCGCCTCGCCGCCGCTGGTCGTCGCCTATTCGATCGCCGGCCGCATGGACATCGACCTGACGACCGAGCCGCTGGGGCAGGGCTCCGACGGCGTGGACGTCTACCTGCGCGACCTCTGGCCGACGAGCGACGAGATCGACGAGACGATCGCGGGCTCCGTCTCGGGCGAGCTCTTCCGTGGCCGCTACGCCGACGTCTTCACCGGGGACGAGACCTGGCGCTCGCTCGAGGTCCCGAGCGGCGACCTGTACGCGTGGGCCGAGGACTCGACGTATGTGCACCGGCCGCCGTACTTCGACGGCATGTCGGTGGAGCCTGGGACGGTCGAGGACTTCGACGGCGCCCGCTGCCTGGTCATGCTTGGCGACTCGGTCACGACCGACCACATCTCGCCGGCCGGTTCGATCAAGCCGGACAGCCCGGCCGGGCGCTACCTCGTCGAGCACGGTGTCGAGCGAAAGGAGTTCAACTCCTACGGCTCGCGGCGCGGCAACCACGAGGTGATGGTCCGCGGCACGTTCGCGAATGTCCGCCTCCGCAACCTGCTCGTCCCGGGCAGCGAGGGGACCTGGACGGTTCACCTGCCGAGCGGCGAGGAGATGTCCGTCTTCGAGGCCTCGGAGCGGTACCTCGCCGAGGGCACCCCGCTGATCGTGCTCGCGGGGAAGGAGTACGGCACCGGCTCGTCACGCGACTGGGCGGCGAAGGGCCCGAAGCTGCTCGGCGTCCGCGCGGTGATCGCCGAGAGCTACGAGCGGATCCACCGCTCCAACCTCCTGATGATGGGCATCCTTCCGCTCCAATACCGCGACGGCGAGAACGCCGAGTCGCTCGGGCTGACAGGACGCGAGATCTTCTCGATCAGCGGGATCGACAATGCGGAGGCGCGCGAGGTCACCGTCCGCGCCGACGACACAGGGTTCACCGCCCGCGTGCGGCTGGACACGCCCCGCGAGCGCGACTACGTGCGGCACGGCGGGATCCTCCGGTACGTGCTCAGACGACTGCTCGGCGCATAATCGGCGCCGTGGAGACCCGCCGCTGGCGCCGCCTGATCGACGCGGGCATTGCCGTCTCGTCCGAGCTCACGCTCGACGGAGTGCTCCAGCGGATCGTCGAGACCGCCGCCGAGTTGACGTCCGCCCGATACGCGGCGCTCGGCGTGATCGACCGCTCCGGGGTGGCGCTCGAGCGCTTCCTGACGGCGGGGATCGACCCCGAGACGCACGAGCGGATCGGTGACCTTCCGCGCGGCCGCGGGATCCTCGGCGTCCTGATCCGGGACGCGCAGCCGCTCCGGCTCCACGATCTGACCGCAGATCCGCGGTCGGTCGGCTTCCCCCCGCACCACCCGCTGATGCGGAGCTTCCTCGGAGTCCCGATCCTGCTCCGCGGCGTGGCCTACGGCAACCTCTATCTGACCGAGAAGACGGACGGGGGCGACTTCACCGCCGAGGACCAGGAAGTCGTGACGCTGCTCGCGGCCCAGGCCGCCGTGGCGATCGAGAACGCGCG
>JBKOVQ010000229.1:0-9553 GCA_046723985.1 Actinomycetota bacterium
GGCCTCCTGGTCGATGCGGGTCGGATCACCCACCGCTACCCGATCTGCTGGCGCTGCCGCACGCCGCTCGTCTTCCGCGTCGTCGACGACTGGTTCATCGGCGTCGACGAGGTGCGCGAGCAGCTGCGCGAGGAGAACCGCACCGTCGAGTGGACGCCGCCTCAGTACGGCAAGCGGATGGACGACTGGCTTCGCAACATGGGCGACTGGAACATCTCGCGGAAGCGCTACTACGGCCTGCCGCTGCCTTTTTATCCCTGCGAGTGCGGCCGCCTGAACGTGATCGGCTCGCGTGCGGAGCTTGAGGATCGGGCCGTCCGCGGGCTCGAGCAGCTCCAGGAGCTTCATCGGCCCTGGATCGACGAGGTGCCGATTCGCTGTGAGGAGTGTGCCGCCGAGGTCCGTCGGATCCCCGAAGTCGGCGACGCCTGGCTCGACGCCGGGATCGTCCCATTGTCGACGCTCGGCTGGGAAAGCCCCGAGTACGTTCCGGGCGGCTACGCGACCGGTGCCGCAGAGGGCCTGACCGGCGCCGACCTGCCCGACCACGCGTACTGGGAACAGTGGTTCCCGGCGGACTGGATCTCGGAGATGCGCGAGCAGATCCGGCTCTGGTTCTACTCGCAGTTCTTCATGTCGGTGACGCTGGTCGGTCGCTCCCCCTACCGCCGTGTGCTCACCTACGAGAAGCTGCTCGACGAGACCGGCCGCGAGATGCACCGGTCGTGGGGAAACGCGATCTACGCCGACGACGCGTTCGATCGGATGGGCGCCGACGTCATGCGCTGGCAGTTCTGCGAGACGGCGCCGGCCCAGAACCTGAGGTTCGGGTACGGGCCGGCCGGAGAGATCAAGCGCCGGCTGCTCACGCTCTGGAATTCGGTTTCCTTCTTCGTCACCTACGCGAACATCGAGGGCTTCCAACCCGCGTACGACGACCTCGTCGCGGGGCCGCCCGGCGGGCAGGCGCTGGACGGCTGGGTCGTCGCCCGGACGCGGCAGCTCGTCGCGGAGGCGGCTGGCGGCTACGACCTCTACTGGTCGCCGGCGGTGACGCGCGCGTTCGACGCCTTCGTCGACGACCTCTCGAACTGGTACATCCGCAGGTCTCGCCGACGGTTTTACTCCTTCGACGAGGTCGCGTTCAGGACGCTCTGGTTCGCGCTTGCCCAGGCGCTGCGGGTGATCGCGCCCGTGATGCCGTTCCTCGCCGACGAGCTGTGGCGGAACCTGGTCGCCGGCGCGTGCGAGGGCGCGCCCGACTCGGTTCATCTCGCCGGCTGGCCGGAGGTGTGGGAGCCCGACGGAGAGCTCCTCGCCGAGGTCGCAGAGCTCCGCGAGGTGGTCGAGCTCGGCCGGCAAGCCCGCGCGGAGGAGAACGTGAAGCTGCGCCAACCGTTGCGGCGCGCTTCGGTCTACGGGTCGGAGGCGGCAGGCCGTCACACCGACGAGATCAAAGAGGAGCTCCGGGTGAAGGAGGTCGTGCTCCTCGACTCCGCTCCGGCGCGGTTCACCTACAAACCGAACCTCCGCGTGCTCGGCCCGAAGCTCGGCCCCCGGCTGCGGGAAGTGAAGGCGGCCCTCGAGGCGGGCGAGTTCGAGGAGCTCGGCGACGGGAGAGTTCGGGTCGCCGGACAGGAGCTCGAGCCGGACGAGCTGATCGTCGAGCGCGCGCGTGAGCGCGGCTGGGCCCACTCCGAGCGCTTCTCCGTCGGCCTCGACCTCGAGCTCGACGCGGAGCTCGAGCAGGAGGGGCGGGCGTACGACCTGATCCACGCGCTGAACGCGCTGCGAAAGGAGCGCGGGCTCGACCTCACCGACCGGATCGTCGTCACGCTCCCGCAGTCGGACGCAGATCTCGCCGAGCGCCACGGCGACTGGATCAAGTCCGAGACGCTGGCGGTCGACCTCCTGGTGGACGGCGCCGCCCTCGAGATCGAGAAGGTCTAAGCAGCCGGGACGATCCGGCGAACCTGTGTCGGCAGCCGGAAGACGACGTCCTCCGCGGCCGGCTTCTCCTCACCGACGATCTCGACCTGCCGGGCGCGGAACCAGTCGCATACCCGTCGGACCAGATGCTCGGGAGCCGATGCGCCGGCGGTCAGCCCGGCGGTCTTCGCGTCGACGAACCAGCGCTCGTCGATCGCGGTCTCGTCCTCGATCAGGTGCGCCTCGACACCGGCCGCCCGAGCAGTCTCGACGAGCCGGTTCGAGTTCGAGCTGTTCCGCGATCCGATCACCAGCACGACGTCGACGTCCGCCGCGAGGGCTTTCACCGCCTGCTGCCGGTTCGTGGTCGCGTAACAGATGTCCCCCTCGTCCGGCCCGGCGATCGTGGGAAAGCGCCGCCGGAGCACCGCGACGATCTCCGCGGTCTCGTCGACCGACAACGTGGTCTGCGTCGCGTACGCCACCCGCATCGGATCGGGCACCGCCACGCACTCGGCGTCGGAAACCGTCTCGACGACGATCGTCCGATCGGGGGCCTCCCCCCGCGTGCCGACGATCTCCTCGTGGTCGGGGTGGCCGACCAGGAGCACCGTGTACCCGGCGGCCGCGTAGCGTCTGACCGCCGCGTGCACGCGGGTCACGAGTGGACAGACCGCATCGATCGTCCGCAACCGCCGCGTCGCAGCGCGCTCGTGCACGGTCGGCGCAACGCCGTGGGCCGAGAGGACGAGCAGCGAGCCCGACGGCGGGTCGTCCTCGCTCTCGACGAACACGGCGCCCCGGCGCTCGAGCTCGCGCACGACGTGGGCGTTGTGGACGATCTGGCGACGGACGTAGACGGGGGCGCCGTGCAACTCCAGCGCTCGCTCGACGGTCTCCACGGCTCGCTCGACGCCCGCGCAGTATCCGCGGGGCGAGGCGAGAAGCAGCCGCGCTACCACGGACGATGATGGTAGCCCCGCTCGCGAGACACCCGGGTGTCCAACCGCACCACAACCGCGCGGGCGTCCGTTCTGGACGAAGACAGGGAAAAGCCCGCTGCTCGGGGGGTCGGCGCAGCGGGCTTTTCCTGGTGCTCACCGCGGTTTCGATGAACCGGCCAGAGGCCGACCGCAGTTCGCATCGCCCAGTGAGTCCAGCGTAGTCCGAGTTTCCCCCGCCGCCAATAGGCCGTTTGGCCCATCTTTGCGACCCAGGAGACCGATCAGCGGGCCGTCTGTGCGAGCACGATTCCGCACAGGACGACGGCGCCGCCGATCAGCGTCGTCCCGTTCAGGGTCTCGCCGAGCCAGGCGTAGGCGACGATGCTCGCGACGACGGGCTCGACCATCGCCAGGATGCCCGCACGGGTCGCGGTGATGTGCCGCATCGACCCGACGATCAGGAAGAACGGGACGATCGTCCCGAGCACGATCATCCAGGTCAGTAGGAGCCAGATCGGCATGTGCACGTCCGAAAGCCGGCCGAGCAGCGAGACCGACCGGCCGGGGAGCTCGAAGGGAAAGCTCCACCACGGCTGGGCGATCGCCCAGAACGCCGTCGCGAAGAAGAAGCCGAAGCAGAGCAGCGAGATCGGGTCGCGTCGGCCGACCGCGCGTTCTGCGAGCAGCATGTAACCCGCGAAGGTCACCGCCGAGCACAGCGAAAAGAGCACGCCGAGCCCGTCGAGCGAGACGCCGTGCCAGAGGTCGACGACGAGTGTCAGCCCGCCCAGGGCGAGTGCCAGTGCGATCCAGAGCCGACCGCGCACGTGCTCCTTCAGCACGAAGAACGCGAACAGCGCGACGAGGAGCGGGCCCAGGTACTGGATCAACAGCGAGACGCCGATCTCCAGCCGGTGGATCGCCAGGAAGTAGAAGAGCTGGACGAACGCGACCCCGAAGACGCCGAAGGCGGCGAGGTAGAGCAGCTCGTGCCGAGTCGTCCTCAGATCCTGCGGCCGGGTCGCGAGGATGATCAGAGCGAGGCCGATCAAGGCGCCGGTGGAGCGCACCTGCGTGAGCCGTAGGGACGACATTCCCGACTCGAGGATCACCTTCGACACGGTGCCGTTGATCGCGAACAGCGTCCCTGCGCCGAGCGCCATCGCGTATCCGACCGCCGGCTGGCGTTCGCGTACGACACGCTCGGCAGGGATGTAGGCGACGTCCGTCACGGCGTCGGCACGTTATCCGCCTACACTGAGGCGAGCGGGACGTAGCTCAGCCTGGTAGAGCGCTTGCTTTGGGAGCAAGAGGCCGGCAGTTCGAGTCTGCCCGTCCCGACTGAGTGGGTCTGCTCGTCCTCGCAGTCGCTGCCGGTCTCGTCCCCGGCTACCACGCCCGCGTCCAGCCGATTCCGGCGCAGATGCGTACACAGATGGTCGGCGTCTCGTGGCATCGCGGCTGCCCGGTCGCCCTGTCCGACCTGCGTCTGATCACGCTCACGTACCGAGGGTTCGACGGCCGCGACCACACCGGGCGGCTGATCGCGAACCGCGAAGCCGCGGCCGCGCTGGTCACGGTGTTCCGCCGGCTGTACGAGGCCCGCTTCCCGATCCGGCGAATGGAGCCCGTCGACCGCTACGGCGGCGACGACTTCCGGTCGATCGAGGCCGACAATGCGTCGGCGTTCAACTGCAGGACGGCGACGGGCTCGACGCACTGGTCGAACCACGCGTACGGACGCGCGATCGACGTCAACCCGATCGAGAACCCCTATGTCAGCGGCGGGCGGAGCTCGCACCCGGCGAGCGCGCCCTACCTCGACCGGTCGCGGCACCGCCCGGGCACCGCCTATGAAGGCGGGGTGCTCGTCGAGGCGTTCCGGTCGGTCGGCTGGGGGTGGGGCGGAAGCTGGAGCGGTTCGGTCAAGGACTACCAGCACTTCTCCGTCAACGGCCGATAGAGTCGCGCGCGTGCTGAACGGAGCGCTCGCCGCCTCGGTCACGCCGCTCACGACGGGCGGCGCCGCTCTGGACCAAGAAGGATTCGGCCCCCTCGCCGACTTCCTCGCCACCGGCGGGCTCGACGGGCTCCTCGCGCTCGGAACGAACGGCGAGGGCATTCTGCTCACCGTCTCCGAACGCAAGCGCGCGGCCGAGCTCTTCCTGGAAGCATCGGCGGGCCGGCTCCAGGTCGCTGTCCACGCCGGCGCGCAGTCCACCGCGGACACGGTGACGCTCGCGGCGCATGCCGCCGAGATCGGTGCCGACGCGGTCGCGGTCATCGCCCCGCCGTACTTCGCCCTCGACGAGGCTTCCCAGCTGGGGCACTTCGCCGCCGCTGCGGCCGCCTGCGAGCCGCTGCCGTTCTACGTGTACGAGTTCGCGATCACGAGCGGCTATGCCGTCCCGCCGGAAGTCGTCGGCCGGCTGCGCGAGCGCGCGCCGAACCTCGCCGGGATGAAGGTGTCCGACCGGACCTGGGAGCAGCTGGAGCCCTACCTCGTCGAGGGCCTCGACGTCTTCGTCGGCTACGAGGGACTGATCCAGCCGGGCAAGGACGCCGGCGCGGTCGGCGCGGTGTCCGCCCTCGCCTCGGCGTTCCCCGAGATCGTCGCGGCCGCCGTCCGCGGCGAGGACGTCGACCCGGGCTCGTTGCGCAACGAGATCGACCGCTTCCCGCGTCACGCGGCCATCAAGCACGTTCTCGTCCGGCGCGGCGTGCCGATCGCCGAGGACGTACGTCCGCCGCTCCGAGGGCTGACCGCCGAGGAGCGCACCGAGCTCGACGCGCTGCTCGACCGCGTGCTCCAGACCGCCTGAGGCGGGCGTGCTGCGCAGCCTGTTCCTCGCCGCCGCGGACAGCCCACGGCTTCGGCGCTTCGTCGACCAGTACGGGATGCGCCGGGGTGCCGCCCGTTTCGTCGGCGGCGAGACGCTCGACCAGGTCGTCGTCACGCTGCGCGGCCTGAACGAGCAACGGCCAAGGCCGACGTCGACGCCGCCTACGACCGGCTGGTCGAGCGATCCCTCGCGGAGACGGCATTCACGGCGGTCGCAACGCACGACGAGGGGCGGATCGAGAAGGCGCTGGCGCTCGGGGGCGGGCCCGACCGGATGGAGCTCCAGATGCTCTACGGCGTCCGGACGCAGCTCCAGCTCGACCTCGTCCGCCAGGGCCGGCGGCTGCTGGTCGCGACTCCCTTCGGCCCCGGCTGGTACCCGTACCTGATGCGGCGCCCGGCCGAGCGGCCGGCGAACCTGCGTCCTCGAGGGAAGAGGTCTCGGGACGAACTTCTCGCATATTGCACACGGGCCGTGCGGTCATCGACGCGTGAGAGAATCGCTCGATGCCCCGCCCCGGCCGTCTGCTACCGCTGGTCATCGCTCTCGGCTTCTGCCTCGCCGGGTGCGGTGGGAGCACGAAGACCTACTCGGCCGAGAAGACGCGGTCCTGTCTCCTCCAGAACGGACGGGTGGTGACGAACGTGCCTGCGTCGGATCTCGTCGCGTCGGCGGCCGAGGGCGGATCGTTCGCGGTCCACTTCGGCACCAACATGGCAATCGTCTCGTTCGGGAACGATCGCGACGGCGCCGAGCGGATCGTGCGCGCATACCAGCGCTTCCGCGGCAAGAACATCGGCCTCCTCGACGTGTTGCATGCGGAGCACAACGCGGTGATGCTCTGGGCGATCCACCCGCTTGACATTGACGTCAGGGCGATCGAGGACTGCCTCGTCTGAGGGTAGGAGTGCGGTAGGTGTCCGTCCGGCCTTCCTCGTCGAGGAAGCGCAGGAGGTAGAACGCGAGTGCGGCGAAGAGAACGATCGCCTGCTCGGAGGCCATCGTCACCCCGGCGATCTGCTGATCGGTCAGCGGCGAGAGACCCCAGAGCCGCGGGACGTCGTCGTAGAAGTGGTAGACGGGGTGAGGCAGCAGCGCCAGCAGCAGCCCGAGCGGGCTGCCGAGCACGAACGCCGCGAAGAGGTAGACGGTCTTTTCGCCGCTCGAGCGGCGGCCGTGGACGACCGGCCACCAGAGCAGGCAGCCGGCGAAGAAGTACGTCGCGTGCTCGAGGTGGAGGATCGTCCACTGGTGGCGGAGCGCAGCGTCGTAGGCCCAGGGTAGGTGCCAGACGTAGTAGGCGCCGAGCCAGGCCGGCAATGCGACAAGCGGGTGCGTGAGCGCCCGAGCGCCTGGGATCCGCTCGAGCTCGTGCGCCATCGCGGGGGTGAGGCCGAGGACGACGAGCAGCGGTCCCCACTCGGCCAGGACGACGTTCTGGAGCAGGTGCATGACGAGCAGGTAGTGCAGCGCGAGCGTGTCGAGCGGGGTGATCTGGACCGCGAGCATCAGCGCGCAGCCCGATCCGAAGCAGACGATCCGGCAGCGCCGGGCGGGGAAGCGGGTCAGTGCGATCGCGTAGGCAGCCGCCATTCCCGGGATGACGACCAGGGCGTCGGCGTCCCAGGACCAGCGATACGGATCCACCGGCGGTACGCTAGTCGGGCGCGCCCGTGGTGTAGCGGTAACACGAGAGCCTTCCAAGCTCTAATCACCGGTTCGACCCCGGTCGGGCGCTTTCGGCTCACGCTCGGCTCGACCCTGCTGGTCGAATCACTAGCGTAGGCCGATGCACGTTCCCCCCCGCGTGCGCGGCGGTCCCGCCGGCCGGTTGATCGCCCTCTTCGTCGGACTCTTCCTCTTCGCGGTCGGGATCGTCTGCCAGCTCGAGTCGGGGCTGGGGCTCTCCCCGTGGGACGTTCTCCACCAGGGCATCGCGGAGCACACGCCACTCTCGTTCGGAGCTGCCAACGTCGTCGTCGGGGTAGTCGTGCTCGCGATCGCATGGGCGCTGGGGGCGAAGATCGGGTTCGCCACGCTGGCGAACTCCGTGTTCGTCGGGGCTTTCGTCCAGGCGTTGACCGCGATCGACGCGGTCGACGGGCTCGCGGATGACCCGCTCGGCGTCCGGATCACGCTGCTCGTGATCGCGATGCCGATGTATGGGATCGCGTCGGCGCTCTACCTGGGCGCCTGGATGGGCGCCGGCCCGCGCGACTCGCTGATGGTCGTCGTCGGCGCGCGCACCCATGCGCGGCTAGGGGTGATCCGCGCGGGGATCGAGCTGCTTGCTCTCGCCGCCGGCTTTGCCCTCGGCGGGACCGTCGGGATCGGCACCGTCGTGTTCGCGCTCACGATTGGGCCCGCGCTCGAGGGCGGGTTCTGGCTGCTGCGCCGCTCGCCCGTCGGTGCGCCGGCGCCGGCGGCTACGCCGGTTCCAGCTCCACTCGCTGGATCGTGATCGGCTCGCGCGGCCGGTCGGACGAGTCCGTCTCGACCATCGAGATCGCGTCGACCACGTCCATTCCGGAGGTGACCCGTCCGAAGACCGTGTGCTTCCCGTCGAGCCACGGACACGCGTCCGCGGTGACGATGAAGAACTGGCTGCCGTTCGTGTTCGGGCCGGCGTTCGCCATCGCGAGCGCACCGCGCTCGACCCGATGCTCGTTGGGCTCGTCCTCGAACTGGTATCCGGGTCCGCCGGAGCCGGTGCCGGTCGGGTCGCCGCCCTGGATCATGAAGTCCGGGATCACGCGGTGGAAGACGACGCCGTCGTAGAACCCTTTGCCCGCGAGCGCCTCGAAGTTCTCGACCGTCTTGGGGGCATCGTCGGGAAAGAGCTCGAGCTCGATCGCGCCGTGACTGGTGCGGAGCGTTGCGTTGGCCATGGCGCGAGCTTAGCCGTCCGAAGCCGCGGCGATGCTTTCCCCGATGGGCCAGGAACGGATGGTGCGCCTCAGCGTGCGGACGGTGCTGGCCGTGATCGCGCTGGTGATCGCCGCGTGGGCGCTCCTGACCTTGATCTCGGTCACGCGCCAGGTGATCACCTGGCTGCTCGTCGCGCTCTTCCTCGCCATGGCGCTCAACCCCGCGGTCGACTGGTTCATGCGCCACGGCGTGAAGAAGCGCGGCTACGCGGCCGGGCTCACATACGTGCTCGCGCTGATCGGCATCGCCGCGATCGGCTACGCGTTCATCCCGACGCTCGTCAACCAGGTCAACGACTTCGTGCACGCCGTGCCCGGCTACGTGGACGACCTCACGAAGGGAAAGGGCAGGTTCGGCTTCCTCGAGACGAAGTACCACATCGTCGAGAAGATCCGGGAGCAGATCAACAAGGGTGGCGCCACCAAGGTGCTCGGCCTCACCGGCGCCGCGATCACGGTCACCAAGAGCGTGATCTCGCTCGTCGTCTCGACGATCACGATCGTGTTCCTGACCTTTTTCATGCTCCTCGAGGGGCCGATCTGGATGGAGCGGATCTTCGGCCTGCTGCCCGAGGAGTCCCGGCCGCGCTGGCGCAAGGTCGGGTACGACGTCTACCGGACCGTCGGTGGCTACGTAAGCGGCAACCTGGTGATCAGCCTCATCGCCGGAACGCTGACGACGGTCGTCCTGCTCGCGGTCGGTGTGCCGTACGCCGTCGCCCTCGGCGTGATCGTCGCGGTCCTCGATCTGATTCCGCTGGCGGGCGCGACGATCGCCGGGATCATCATCGGCGTCGTCGCGTTCATCCACTCGATCACGGCCGGCATCGTCGTCGTCATCTTCTTCATCGTCTACCAGCAGATCGAGAACCACTTCCTGCAGCCGGTCGTGTACTCGCGGACCGTGCAG
>JBKOVQ010000139.1:0-5922 GCA_046723985.1 Actinomycetota bacterium
ACCGACACCTGGACGAAGCCGGCAGTGCGAAGCAAGGTCCGGAATGTGTCGTCGTTCGCGTACCGGAAGAACGACGGCCCAGGTGGGATCTCGGTCGGCGGAGGGACCTGAGCGTCCGAGATCGCACCGAGCAGTGCTGCGCATCGCCGGCTCCCGTTCCGACGTCGACGACGCGCAGCCCCGTTTCGACGCCCGCTGCATCGAGCAGGGGGTCGACGGCCTGGCTGGTGATGGGACTCCAGACGCGCTCGTAGAGGACGGCCACCAGCTCCCAACCGGCCGCTTCGTACTGGTCGAACGCGCGGACATCGATCTCCGTCATGCGCGGACGTCGGGGCAAGCCTCGCACTTCACGCCAATCTTCACCAGCACCGGTTCGCACGTACCGCTGGACGGGCACTGCGCTGGTGAGCGGCAGACGCGCCAGCACGCCCCAAGCTGACCCTGACTACGTCCAGTCGTCGAAGCAGCGGCTCAGGGAAACTCGTCGGCGGTCACCCGGTCGTGAACGGGGGTGTCAGAACCCCGTCCTCCCGCAGCGGCCGGAGGCGCAAGGGCACGTCGGAGCTAGGACGCGCCGGCGACGAGCCCTGCCGCCTGCGCCTTCTTCCGCGACGCGGTGTTGGCGTGGAGCGCACCCTTGGAGGCGGCGCGGTCGACCCAGCGCACGAGCGTCCGGTGCTCGGCGGCGATCTGGTCGGCGTCGCCCGAGTCGATCGCGGTCTTGAGGCGCCTGGTCAGCGTCTTCACCGTCGAGCGGTAGCGGATGTTCTCCGCCCGCTGACGCTCGGCGATCCGGACGCGCTTCTTCTGCTGCTTGATGTTCGGCATGGCGTGAAAAGGCCCGCACGCGCGGGCGTGCGGATGGTAGCAACAGGCGCGCGGAGGCGTCAGGCGGGATCGACCGCGTAGTAGAGCGGTCGGAGGCGGGCGAGCCGGAACACCAGCGGGACGAACAGGCCCACCAGCACCGGGCTGCGGCGCGCGAGCACCCTCCTCGCCACGTCCGAGTCCCTCCGTGTGAGCGGGCGAGCTCGGCCGGACACGGCTTCGCCGCGCGGAGCGCCGCTGAACGTCGACGGGGCGGCCAGGACGCGCGGGTCACATCGCAGCCGGTTCACCTTCGCGGCGGAGTGGAAAGTGAAGAAGACGAGCCGCCCCCCGACCGCGGCGATCATCACCGGCGTCGAGACGGGCGTCGAATCGCGCCGGTAGGTGGTCAGCAGCGCCGTCCTTCGCCGCCGGAGCCCGTCGAGGGCCTCGGGCCGCCACGCTGCCGATTGCGTCGAGCTGGAGGCCATGAGAGGGAGATTCCACGCAGAGCGGTGTTCCGAAACGGCACCTGGCGACCCGGGCAGCAACAGCCGGGCTCCCTATGCTCAGAGCCGATGAGAGACGAAGCCGAGCACAAAGGTGACAGCAGAGCTGTCGACCTTGGTGCGAGGCGATGTCGTGACGCCGAAGGCGTCAGCGCTCCCACCGAGGACGCCGCGCCGCCGACTCCCGAACCGCTTCCGACCGGCGGCGTCCGGCACCGCCGCCGGCTCGCATACTCGACGGTCGTCTTCGCAGGGGCGACCGGCCTCTCGCGTGTCGTCGGCCTCGTCCGCGAGTCGGTCGTCCGCTACTACTTCGGCACCGTCGGGGCGATCAACGCGTTCGAGGTCGCGTTCCTCGTTCCGAACACCGTCCGCGCGCTCGTCGCCGACGCCGCCCTCTCGTCGGCCTTCGTTCCGGTTTTCAGCGAGCTGCTGGAGAAGGGCGAGCGGAAGCGCGCATGGCGCGTCGCATCGAGCCTGTTCTGGCTGATCATGCTCGGGCTCGGCGGCCTGACGGCGCTCTTCATCGTGATCGCGCCGTGGGTGATGGACATCTTCGGCTACTCGGGCGTCGCCGTCGGCCTTTCACGTGTCCTCTTCCCGATCGTGCTCATCCTCGGCCTCACCGGGATCGTCGTCGGGATCCTGAACAGCTATGAGCACTTCTCGGTCCCGGCGCTCTCGCCGGTGCTCTGGAACGTCGCGATCATCGTCGGCCTCGTCCTGGGGGTCCCCAAGGCGGACACGATCAACGGGGAACTCTACGTCTACGCGTTCTCCATTCTGATCGCGACGATCCTCCAGTTCCTGCTGCCGCTGCCGTGGTTGCGCGGCCGCGACGACCGCCTGCACGTCGTGATCGACTGGCGCGACCCCGCGGTCGCCCGGACGTTCAAGCTGATGCTCCCGATCACGCTCGGTCTCGGGCTGATCAACTTCAACGCGTTCGTCGACACGATCTTCGCGGCCCGGCTGCTCGACAAGTACCAGGCGCCGAGCTCGATCAACGCCGCCTTCCGTCTCTACATCTTCCCGCAGGGGATGTTCTCGGTCGCGGTCGCGACGGTCCTCTTCCCGTCGCTCTCGCGGCTCGCCACGCGCCGCGACTTCGACGGCTTCCGCTCGATGGTCTCGGCCGGCCTGCGGCAGATCGCGTTCCTGCTGATCCCGGCGAGCGTGATCTGCGCGGTGCTCGCCGAACCGATCGTCCGGCTTGTCTACCAGCGTGGCGACTTCACCGCCTCGCAGACGACCGTCGTCGCGGACTGCCTGGCCGCGTTCGCGCTCGGGCTCGCCTTCAACGGGGCGATGCTGATGCTCAACCGCGCGTTCTTCTCGCTCCAGACCGCGTGGATCCCCACCGGTGTCGCGCTTGCCAACCTCGGGCTGAACGCCGCCCTCGACGCGGCCTTCTACCGGTTCGGGATCTGGGGAATCCCGCTCTCGACCTCGGTCGTGAACATCGCCGGGACGTTCGCGCTGCTCGTCATGCTGCGGCGCAGACTCGGGCGACTCGATCTCGGCCGGACGCTCGACTCGGTGGTCAGGATCACGATCGCGTCCGTGGTGCTCGGCGGCGTCGCCTACGGTGTCTGGTGGCCACTCGACGACGCGCTCGGCCACCGCTTCGTCGCGCAGGTAGTCTCGCTCGGGCTGGCACTGATTGCCGGGGCAGCGGCGTACCTGCTCACGTGCCGGCTGCTTCGCGTCCAGGAGCTCCGGACGCTGCGCCTGCTCCGCCGCCGGGGCGCAGAAACCTGAGGCCCTCCTTTCCGGCAGATAGCCCGAGCCGCGCTTCTCTTCCCGCTCGTCGGGAGGAGCACCGCTAGCTTGAACGGATCGAGTTCCGACCGCTGACCGAGGCCGACATTCCGCTCGTCGCCGGGTGGCTGCGTCTGGAGCACGTCGCCCGCTGGTGGCGGGACGACATCGCCGAGTCGATCGCGGAATATCGAGCAGCACTCAACGGTGGGGACCCGACTCGACACTTCCTGATCGTCGTCGACGACCGTCCGGTCGGAATGATCGAGACCTACCTGGTGTCGGATCATCCCGACTGGGAAGAGGTCGTCCGTGTCGGCCCTGGTGTCGCCGGAGTCGACCTCCTCATCGGCGAGCCGGATCTGATCGGCCGGGGGCTCGGGCCGGCGATTCTGGCGCAATTCACGAGCGAGGTCGTCTTCGCCGATTCCGATACGCACGCCGTCGTCGCAGCCGTCGAGGAACCGAACCGCCGTTCCTGGCGTGCGTTCGAGAAGGCCGGCTTCAAGCACGTCCGGGCCGTCGAGGAGAACGGCCTCCCGCACCGGCTGATGCGGCTCGATCGGTCTACCTGAAACGCGTTCTCAAGACGACGCAGCCGCGGCCGATAGAGGTTGCGTGTCCGAGCAACAGCTTTCGTCCGATCGCCGCCGGCCCGGGCGTCCGTGGGCCGACCGGCCGAGCCCGCTTCGGGTGGCGGTCTTCACCACGTCCTACCCGCGCGGTGCGGACGACCCCGCGGGCCGGTTCGTCGCCGACGCGGTCGGTCATCTTCGGGCGCAGGGGGTCCGGGTCGCAGTCCTCTGTCCCGAGCTGTCCGGCAACGGCTCGGTGGTCGCGAAGCTGAAGAGGGCTCCGTGGCGGGCGCCGGCGTTCGTCGTCCGGTCGCTTCGCGCCCTCCGGCGGGCCGACTGCCATCTGGTGCATGCGCATTGGCTGCTCTCCGGCCTCATCGTCGCACTGACGCCGAAGCCGTTCGTTCTCACGCTGCACGGATCCGGCTCCGCAGGCCGCTTCTCGGACCTCGAGCTCGCTCGGCGCCACCCGCGGCTCGTGCGGGCGATCCTGCGCCGCGCCCGCCTCGTGATCTGCGTCTCGCAGGTCCTGGCCGACGCCGCGGAAGCCTGCGGCGCGCGCGAGGTGCGGGTCATCCCGAACGGCATTGCCGTCCCGGCCGACATCGGAGTCGAGGCCGAGCCGGCCGAAGTTCTGTATGCGGGCCGACTCTCCGCCGAAAAGGGGATCGAGGAGCTCGCGGTCGCCTGCGCGGACCTGAACCTCGTGGTCGCCGGCGACGGTCCGCTACGGCCGCTCGTCCCGGGGGCGCTCGGCTTTCTCTCTCCGGCCCAGCTCGCCGAGCGGTATCGCCGCGCGGCTGTGGTCGTCTGCCCGTCGCGGAGCGAGGGCTTCGGAGTGGTGTGCGCGGAGGCGATGGCACACGGCAAGCCCGTGGTCGCGACCGCGGTCGGCGGCCTGAAGGAGCTCGTTCGCCACGGAACGACCGGTCTGCTCGTCGAGGCTGGCAGCCCGCAGGCGTTGCGCCTCGCCGTCGAACAGCTACTCGCGAGTCCGGATCTGCGCCGCCGCTTGGGGGCGGCCGCGCGCGCCGACGTGATCGCCCGCTTCGACTGGCGATCGGTCACCCGGGCCACAGTCGACGCGTATCACCGAGCGCTGGGTATCGCGTCCCCGGCATCGGATCCCGTTGCCGAGTCCACCGCAGCCTGATGCTCAAGCTCCGCCCCGCACCCGAAAGCTACGACGAGCGCTTCATGGACACGATGGCGAGCGCGTACCTCGAGCGCACGCCCTGGACCGAGCTTCGTCTCGCCGTGGTCCGAGACCTTGTCGATCCGCAGCCCGGCGACCGGGTGCTCGATCTCGGCTGCGCCGCGGGAGCGATCACGCACTACCTGTCCACGTTCGGCGCCGATCCGGTCGGCATCGACGCGGAGCGGCTGGCCGTCGAGAAGGCGCGCGAGCTGTTCGCCGGGCTTCGGTTCGAGGTCGCCGACGCGGCCGACCTGCACTTCCCGGACGCGAGTTTCGACAAGGCCGTCGCGGCCGACTTCGTCGAGCACGTCGAGGACGATACGTTCCTGCGCATGTGCGCCGAGCTGCGCCGCGTCCTGACCTCTGCCGGGACGTTCGCGCTGTACACGCCGAACCCGCGTCATCTCATCGAGCGGCTGAAGGCGCACGAGGTCCTGCTCGCCCAGAATCCGACCCACATCGGCCTCCGGGACGCCGGCACGCTCGGGTCGTTGCTCCCCGAAGGGGGCTTCGAGGTCGTTCGCAGCGAATGGCGGCCGAGCTTCTTCCCGGGCCTCAGGACAGTCGAGAAGGTCGCCGGGCGCGGCGTCGACCTCTTTCGCTACCGCCTCTGCGTGCTGGCGCGACCTCGCTGAGTAACCGCGAAGACTGCGGATCGAGGGGGCGATTGCTGCCGCTACGATCGTCGCTCAGTCGCATGGACCAGGGCAAGATCCGCAACTTCTCGATCATCGCGCACATCGACCACGGCAAGTCGACGCTCGCCGATCGCATCCTCGAGGTCACCGAGACCGTCACCGGCCGGGAGATGCGCGAGCAGCTGCTCGACTCGATGGAGCTCGAGCGCGAGCGCGGGATCACGATCAAGGCGCAGGCGGTCCGCGTGATGTGGAAGGGCCACGAGCTCAACCTGATCGACACGCCCGGACACGTCGACTTCACGTACGAAGTGTCGCGCTCGCTCCAGGCCTGCGAGGGAGCGCTGCTCGTCGTCGACGCCGCGCAAGGGATCGAGGCGCAGACGGTCGCGAACGCGTACCTCGCGATCGAGAACGACCTCGAGATCGTC
>JBKOVQ010000054.1:0-11657 GCA_046723985.1 Actinomycetota bacterium
CGCCGCGGCCGAGACGCTCGGGCTCAGGCGCGCAGACGATCTCGACGCCGAGCCCGGCCAGCTCGTCGCCGAATGCGTCGCCCTGGTCGGCGGCGCACGAGACGATTATCCGCTCGACGCCTGCGGCTGCGAGCCGGCCGATCTGGTACGCGAGCAGCGGCCTCCCGGCGACGTCGACGAGCGACTTGGGCCGGCCGTCCGCGGCGTCCCCCATCCGCTCGGCCTTCCCGCCTGCGAGGACGATCGCCTCCACGTACTACCGCGGCGGGAGCTCGAGCTCGGGCGCCTCCGGCAACGACGCGAACGCCGACGCTGCACGGCCGACACCGTCGTAGGCGTAGCCGGCGGCGCGCATCGCCCCGGCATCGAGGTGGTTGCGGCCGTCGACCACGATCGGCGTCCGCATCGTCTCGCGCAACTCGGCCCACGGCAGCTCGCGGAGCTCGGGCCACTCGGTGACGACGACCGCCGCATCGGCGTCCCTGAGCGCCGCCGCTGCGCTGTCCGCGAACTCGACTCCGTTCAGGATCGTCCGCGCGTCGGCGACCGGGTCCCAGGCGACGACGTCGGCTCCCTCGGCGAGCAGGCGCGCGGCCAGCACGATGCTCGGCGCCTCCCGCATGTCGTCCGTGTTGGGCTTGAACGCCAGTCCGAGCAGCGCGATCCGCTTGCCGCGCAGCGAGCCGAGGTGCTTCTGGAGCTTGGACACCGGCCTGCGCATCTGGAGCTCGTTCACCTCCATCACCGACGTGACCAGGTGGAAGTGGTAGCCCGAGTTTCCCGCGAGCAGCTTCAGGAAGTAGATGTCCTTCGGGAAGCAGCTGCCGCCGTAGCCCATCCCGGCGCGCAGGTAGTGGGTGCCGATCCTGCGGTCGAGGCCCATCCCCCGGGCGACGTCCTCGACGTCGGCGCCGACCAGCTCGCAGACATTTGCGATCTCGTTGATGAAGCTGATCCGCGTAGCCAGGTAGGCATTGGCGGCGAGCTTGACCATCTCTGCCGACGGGACGTCCATGCGCGCCACCTCGGCGCCCAAGCCGTCGTGGAGTGCGGCGACCGCGTCGCCGTCGGCCCGATCGAAGGAGCCGACCACGACCCGATTCGACTCCATGAAATCGCGCACCGCCGTTCCCTCGGCGAGGAACTCCGGACACGACGCGTACCCGACCGTGACCAGGTCGCGCGCGTCGAGGGCGGCGCGGACCTTCTCGCCCGTCCCAACCGGCACAGTGCTCTTCATCACCAGCACCGGCGAGCCGATGTCCGCCGGAAGATCTTCGATCACGCTCCAGACCGCGGACAGGTTCGCGTCGCCGGACGGCGTCGGCGGTGTGCCGACGCACACGAAGAGGAACTCGCTACCGGCCACGGCCTCGTCCATCGAGAGGGTGAAGCTGAGCCGGTCGCGGTTACGGGCGATCAGATCCTCGAGGCCCGGCTCGTGGAACGGCACCCTGCCCTGCTCGAGCTGCTCGATCCGCTCCGGGACGACGTCCCGGATGACGACGGTGTGCCCGAGGTCGGCAAGGCAGACCCCGCTGACGAGGCCTGCGTACCCGGCACCGAAGAACGCGACGCGAGCCACGAACGGAGAGGTTACTTCGCCTTCAGGGGTTTCAGCCCCTTCGCGATCGCGATCATCGTTTCGTTGGAAAGGCTGTCGAGCAGCGAGTTGACCACCCAGTAGCTCGCGCCCTTCTGGTGGAGCACGATCATGTGCAACTTCGACCCGTTGTAGTAGAAGTCGTATGCCCTGCCGCCGAGGATGTGGTGGACGCTCCGGTCGGAGAGCACCGGCGCGTCGTCCCAGTCCGTCTCCTCCACGCCCCAGAACGCCCCGCTCGCATTGCGGTAGACGAGACGCACGGCGTGGTGCTTGCCCTCGATCTTGTAGGCGTACATCGCCTTCGAGGAATCGGGCGACGAGGAACTCTCGATCACCGTCGGCACCATCAGCTTGAAGCCGACCTTGGGCTGAACCGTGCGCAGCGGCCCGGAGGTGTCGTAGGGATTCGACTGCACGTGCGCGGGCTCGCGAATTGGCGTCGGACGCGCCGGCGCGGCGGGAGCCAGCGACCCGTGGAACGTCCGGCCGATGACGACGGTCAGCATCGACCCGTTCTGGAGAGGCGCGATGTTCGCGGTCACCTTCTTAACATCCGCGGGAGCGAACAACTTTGCAACCCCCTTCGCTGCGGCGGCCGAGCGGGGCACCTTGGGGTTCCAGTAGATGGTCGTGTGGAAGTAGTCGAAGCTCGGCGCGTTGCCGGTCGCGTTCGGCGGCAGGGAAACGATGTCGTAGCCGAGCTGCGAGAGCGAGCCGCCCGCCAGCCCGGCGGCGCCGGCGACGCCGTTGCCGTTCAACACGGTGATCGTCGTCTCTTTCGGCGCCGGGGTGCGCAGCTTGACCTTCCGTCCCAGTGCGACCGCGGTTGCGACCTTCGCGTCCTCGACGTCCGGTGTCAGCCAGTCCTGGACCGCGGCGGAGATGTTGGACGGATCGGTCTGGAGCTCGGAGTAGCCACTTAGACCCTGGATCTGGGTCTGGAAGAAGTGGCCGGACGGCAGGTGCCAGGCGAAGAAGGCGTAGCTGAGAATCGTGCGGCCCGAGACGCCACCGCCGCCGCCGGCCGCGACTTCGATGTTCTTCGTGAGCGTCCCGATGATCTTCGGCACCTTCAGCAGGCTGAAGTTGTGTCTGAACTGGTACTTCATCGCCTTCACGAACTGCTGCTGGCGGGCGACGCGGAAGAGGTCGGAGTCGGTGTGGCGGTAACGGACGTAGTCGAGCGCGCTCCCACCGGTGAGACGCTGGTAGCCGGGCCGGAGGTTGATCTTGGCGTAGCCGAACGACGCCGACAGGCCGGCATTGTTGTTGAAGTAACGCCGGTCGACGTCGATCCAGACGCCGCCGAGGCTGTTCACGATCTTCTTGAAGCCGCGGAAGTTGACCGTGATCAGATAGTTGATCGGCAGGCCGATCAGGTCGCTGACCGTCTGAACCGTTCCCTTCGAGCCGCAGTCCGTGTAGGCCGAGTTGATCTTCCCGGAGTAGACCGGCTTCCCGGGGCAGTGGACCGCGACTCGGAGGTCGCGCGGGAACGACATCAGCGAGATCGTGTGCGTCGCCGGGTCGGTGCGGATCAGCATCACCGTGTCGGAGCGAGACGGTGTGCCGGCGGTCTCGTTCGCCCGGTGGTCGTAACCGATCACCAGGGCGATCGCCGCATGGCCGGGGGCCGGCGGCTCGCCGAGCACGGTCTGCGCCTCTTTCGCATCCTTCGAGTGCGCCTGAATCGCGGCCACACTCTGGTGGAAGAAGAGGTACGAACCTGCTGCGAAGGCGACGACGAGCATCACGATCGCGATCGCGATCCAGAGGATGATCCGCCCGACGGTGCGGAGCCCGGACCTAGGCGGAGGCTCTTCCGCCCGGTAGCGGGTCATCGGCGTCATCGCCGAGGGCGGCAGAACGGAGTGACCGTTCTCCTCGAGGACGCCGCCCCGCCCGATTCCTCGCTTCAGCGTGGTCTTCAAGCGCGCACGGGTCGAAAAAACGGCGCGCCCGGATCGACACGCCTGCGGGCAGGATAGCTAACGCGGGGGAACGCCTGGCTCTCTGGCGCGGCGATGCCACGCATGCGAGGGCGCGGGCCGCTGGTGCACCGGCCGCGGCCGGCTTTCCCCCACGGACCCCTCCTCTGCTTGCTCGCTTCCGCTCGCATTGCCTCCTGCCGAGAGACGGACGTGGGCCGCGCGCCCGCGCAGGTCGGGCGCGGCGACGGCAACCGTCTAGGCCGCTCTGGCGGCGACCTTCGCCGCCAGCGACTGCTCGAACGACAACGGCAGCGGACTGCGGATGCCGAGGAAGATCATCGCCGCGTCCACCCGGCCGCGGTTGAAGGTGACGATATCGATCGCGACCGGGATCGTCGTGCCCTGGAGGGTGACGTTCGCCGCCAGCCGGTAGGCGTTCGAGCGGTCGCCGAGACGGCGGAAGGGCAGTGGGCCGACATGAAGGAGCTCGACCTTGGCCGGCGCGGCGCCCTTCGTGAACAGCTCCCCGAAGCAGCTCGCCAGCTGTGGCTTCGCGACTCTCGCGTAGCCGGTCTTGGCCATCGTCGCCGTCTTGAAGACCCCGACCGAGCTGGAGACGAACGATCCGTCGGCGCGGGTGAAGTCGGGGGAGTCGACGTCGCCGGTCTCGATCAGGTCGGACTGGTCGGGGTTGTAGTTCGAGCAGCGAGGGTTGTCCTGGCTCGTGGTCGTGTTCGGCTTCCCGACCCAGCCGGCGGGGAAGTCGGACCGTCGGAGCACGATCGCCCTCGCCTTCGCCTGATCGGCCTTCGTCAACCGCTTCTGCGGCTCTCCGTTCGACGCAAGAGCGACAGGCACGACGACTGCAACGGCCAATGCCGCTGCACAGAGGAGCCTGCTCACCGTCAGATCATCCCACAGGGGTCGGCGAGCGCCCGTCGGCGAGGTTCGGCCCCAGCCAGCGCTCCGCCTCTGCGAGCGACACGCCCTTGCGGGCTGCGTAGTCCTCGGCCTGGTCGCGACCGATCCGCCCGACGGAGAAGTACCGCGCCTCCGGGTGGGCGAAGTAGACGCCGCTGACGCTCGCCGCCGGCATGGTCGCGCACGTCTCCGTCAGCTCGAGCCCGGCCTCGCCTGCATGGAGGAGCCGGAAGAGCTTCTCCTTCTCGCTGTGGTCGGGACAGGCCGGATAGCCGAAGGCGGGGCGAATCCCGCGGTACCGCTCCCGGATCAGGTCATCGCTCGAGAGCTCCTCGCCCGATGCGTACCACGCCCGTCTGACCTCGGCGTGCAGCCACTCGGCGAACGCCTCGGCCAGCCGGTCGGCGAGCGCCTTGACCATGATCGAGCGGTAGTCGTCGTGGTCGGCCTCGTAGCCGGCGGCAAGCTCGTCGGCCCGGTGGACGCCGACCGCGAATGCGCCGATCGCGTCTCCGCTGGGAGCAACGTAGTCGGCGAGGCAGCGGTTAGGCCGCGCGTCGCCGTGGTCGGACTGCTGGCGCAGGAAGCAGAACCGGGTGCCGTCGGCGAGGGCGACATCGTCGCCCTCGCTCGCGGCCGGCCAGAATCCATACACGCCGCGGGGCTGCAGGCTTTCGGCGGCGGTGAGCTCGCCGAGCAGCGCCAGCGCGTCGTCGTAGAGCTCGCGCGCCTCCGGCCGCTCGAGGATCGCCGGGAACTTCCCCTTCAGCTCCCACGCGAGGAAGAAGAACTGCCAATCGACGAAGCGGGTCAGCGTCTTCAGATCCGGCTCGACGACGCGCGCGCCGGTGAACGGCGGGACCGGCAGGTCGGCGAACGAGACGCGGTCGGCGTTTGCCCGGGCGGCAGCCAGAGCGAGCAAGGGCTTGCGCTCGCGTTCGGCGTGCTTCTCCCGCAGCCGATCCTGGAGCCTGCGGTTCTCCCGGTCGAAGTCGACGGCGCGCTGCGGGTCGAGCAGGCTGGACACCGTAGCCACCACCCGCGACGCGTCGAGCACGTGCACCGTGGACTGCGAATAGGCGGGGGCGATCCGCACCGCCGTGTGCTGTTTCGAGGTCGTCGCGCCGCCGATCAGGAGCGGCAGCTCGAGACCGCGTCGCTCCATCTCGCCGGCGACGTGAACCATCTCGTCCAGCGACGGGGTGATCAGGCCGGAGAGGCCGATCACGTCTGCTCCCTGCTGCTGCGCGGTGTCGAGGATCTTCTCGGCCGGCGCCATCACCCCGAGGTCGATGACCTCGTAGTTGTTGCAGCCGAGGACGACGCCGACGATGTTCTTGCCGATGTCGTGCACGTCGCCCTTAACGGTCGCGAGAACGACCTTGCCCTGCATCCGCCGGCTGCTCTTCTCCTCCTCCATGAAAGGCTCCAGGTAGGCGACCGCTCGCTTCATCGCCCGGGCGCTCTTCACCACCTGCGGCAGGAACATCCGCCCGGAGCCGAACAGGTCGCCGACGATCCGCATGCCCTCCATCAGCGGCCCTTCGATCACGTCCAGCGGCCGCGCGAACTTCTGACGCGCCTCCTCGGCGTCCTCCTCGATGAACTCGACGATGCCGTGGACGAGCGCGAACGAGAGCCGTCCCTCGACCCCCTGCTCGCGCCAGGAGAGGTCGACTTCGCGACGCGTCGCCTCCCCCGAGACAGTGCCGGCGTACTCGACGAGCCGCTCGGTCGCGTCCGGCCGTCGGTCGAAGAGCACGTCCTCGACGCGCTCGAGCAGCTCCGGCTCGATGTCCTCGTACACGGTGACCTGGCCGGCGTTGACGATCCCCATGTCCAGGCCGGCCCGGATCGCGTGGTAGAGGAACGAGGAGTGCATCGCCTCTCGGATGGTCTCGTTGCCGCGGAACGCGAACGAGAGGTTGGAGATCCCGCCGGACGTGCGTACGCCCGGGCAGCGCTCCTTGATCAGCGGCAGCGATTCGATGAACGCCTTCGCATACCCGTTGTGCTCCTCGATCCCGGTCGCGACCGCGAGCACGTTGGGGTCGAAGACGATGTCCTCCGGATGGAATCCCTCGTCGATCAGGAGCCGGTAGGCACGCTCGCTGATCTCGACCTTGTGCTCGACGGTCGCCGCCTGCCCCTCCTCGTCGAAGGCCATCACGACCGCGGCCGCTCCGAGCCGGCGGATCGCCCGCGCCTGGGCCAGGAATGCCTCCTCACCCTCCTTGAGGCTGATCGAGTTGGCGATCCCCTTGCCCTGGATGCACCTCAGTCCCGCCTCGATCGCCGAGAAGCGCGAGCTGTCGACCATGATCGGCACGCGCGCGATCTCCGGTTCGGTGGCGATCACGTTCAGGAACGTCGTCATCGCCTGCTCGGCGTCGAGCAGGTCGGCGTCCATGTTGACGTCGATCATGTTCGCACCGCCCTGTACCTGCTCGAGTGCGACCGCCACGGCGCCGGTGTAGTCGTCCGCCTCGATCAGCCGGCGGAAGCGCGCCGATCCGGTCACGTTCGTGCGCTCGCCGATCATCACGAACCCGGTCTCGCGTTCGATCTCGAACGGCTCCAGCCCGCTGAAGCGCGGGACCGCACGCCTGTTCGGGACACGTCTGGGGGACAGTCCCTCGGTCGCGTCCCGAATCGCCACGACGTGGTCGGGGGTCGTCCCGCAGCAGCCGCCGACGACGTTCACCAGCCCGGTTCGGGCGAACTCGCCGAGGTAGCGGCTCGTGTCGGCGGGCTGCTCGTCGTGCTCGCCGAACGCGTTCGGCAGGCCCGCGTTCGGGTGGCAGGAGACGTAGGTGTCGGCGATCCGCGAGAGATCCTCGACGTACGGGCGCATCTCCGCCGCCCCGAGCGAGCAGTTCACGCCCACGATCAACGGCTCGGCGTGCTCGACCGAGGCCCAGAACGCCTCGACGGTCTGGCCCGACAGGTTGCGCCCACTGACGTCGATCGCGGTGAACGAGATCCAGCGTGGAAGCTCCGGCGCGACGTCGAGCGCAGCCGCGATCGCCGCCTTGGCGTTCAGCGTGTCGAAGACGGTCTCGATCATGAGCAGGGCGACGCCGCCGTCGCGGAGCGCCTCGACCTGCTCCGCGTATGCGGCGTACACCTCGTCGAAGTTCACCGGTCGGTAGCTCGGGTCGTCCACCTTCGGCGAGACCGACAGCGAGATGTTGAGCGGTCCCATCGCGCCGGCGACGAATCCGCCAACCTCTTGCGCCGCCTGCCGGGCCAGGCGCGCCCCCTGGAAGCTCATCTCGGCGGCGACCTCGCCGAGCTCGTAGTCGGCCTGGCCGATCCGGGTCGCGGTGAAGGTGTTCGTCGTGGCGATGTCCGCGCCGGCGGCGAAGTAGCGCCGGTGGATGTCGAGGATGACCTCGGGTCGCGTCAGGTTGAGCAGGTCGGGGTCGCCGGCGACGTCGTGTGGGTGTTCACGGAAGCGCTCGCCCCGGTAGGCGTCCTCCCCGCGCACGTCGCGCTGGATCAGCACCCCCCACGACCCGTCGAGCAGGACGATCCGTTCGTCGAGAAGGCGCTTCAGCTGTTCGGTTCGGTTCGTCATCCGCGGCTCCCGTACCCAAAGAGTCGCGGAACCGGACCCGCGGGCTCTTTAGGCGTTTGGTAACCCGGTCGCCAAGCTGCCTGTCAAAGCTCTCCGGGTTCTCTCAGCTTAGCTGAGAGTTTCGAAAAAAGGGTCTGTCCCCTTCAGGGACACCCTAGCCGGGAATAGGCGCCGAGACGTGGATCGGCGGCGAGGTGGTGCCGTCGGCGACCGCGAGTTGGTTCTCGGCGTGCTTGATCCGCTGCTCGAGCTGCCAGCGGTCGGCGTCCGACTCGCCCGCGTCGACTTTCGCGAGCTCCGCCTGCGCAGCCTCCAGCTGCGCCCGGGCGCGCGCCGGGTCGATCTGGTCGACCTCCACCGCGTCGTCGACCAGCGCCAGCGCGCGGTCCTGTTCGACCTTGAAGAAGCCGGGACCGGTGGCGAACTCGCGCACCTCCTGGCCGCGCCGGATGTGCACACGGGTGGAGCCCGCCTTGAGCATCGCCACCAGCGGCGCGTGCCGTGCGAGCACGCCGATCTCCCCGTCCGCGCCGGGGACGATCAGCATCTCCGCTTCGCCCTCGAACGCCGCGCCGTCCGGCGTCACGAGCGAGACCCCGATCAGGTGCGCTTCGGCCGCCACACTCAGACGGCTGCGGGCTCGGCCGCTTCGGCCTCTTCTGCCTCTTCGGCCGCTTCGGGCTCGGGCTGCTCCTCGCCGCCGAGCGTCTTCGCCTTCGCAACCGCGTCCTCGATCGTCCCGACCATGTAGAACGCCTGCTCGGGCAGGTCGTCGTGCTTCCCCTCGAGGATCTCGCGGAAGCCCTTGACCGTGTCCTCCAGCTTCACGTACGCGCCCGGCTGGTTCGTGAACGCCTCGGCGACGAACATGTTCTGCGAGAGGAACCGCTCGAGCTTGCGCGCCCGCTGGACGACGAGCTTGTCCTCGTCGGAGAGCTCGTCCATACCGAGGATGGCGATGATGTCCTGGAGGTCGCGGTAGCGCTGGAGCACCTCCTGCACACGCGAGGCGGTGTCGTAGTGGTCGTCCGAGACCACGCCGCGCGAGAGCGCGCGCGAGTTCGACCCGAGCGGGTCGATCGCCGGGTAGATGCCCTTCTCCGAGATGGACCGGGCAAGCGTGATGAAGGCGTCCAGGTGGGCGAAGGTGTTGGCCGGAGCAGGGTCGGTGAGGTCGTCGGCGGGCACGTAAATCGCCTGCACCGAGGTGACCGAGCCGACGCGGGTCGAGGTGATCCGCTCCTGGAGCTGCCCCATCTCGGTGGCGAGCGTGGGCTGGTAGCCGACGGCGCTGGGCATGCGGCCGAGCAGCGCCGACACCTCGGATCCCGCCTGCACGAACCGGAAGATGTTGTCGATGAAGAAGAGGACGTCCTGGCCCTCGTCGCGGAAGTACTCGGCCATGGTCAGGCCGGAAAGACCGACGCGAAGGCGCGCGCCCGGCGGCTCGTTCATCTGGCCGTAGACGAGCGCGACGCGGTCGATCACGCCGGACTCCTCCATCTCCAGCCAGAGATCGTTCCCCTCGCGTGTGCGCTCGCCGACACCTGCGAAGACCGACACGCCGCCGTGCTGCTCGGCGACGTTGTGGATCAGCTCCTGGATCAGCACCGTCTTGCCGAGGCCGGCGCCCCCGAAAAGGCCGATCTTGCCGCCGCGCACGAACGGCGCGATCAGGTCGATGACCTTGATGCCGGTCTCGAAGATCTCCGCCTTCGGCGACAGCTCGCGAAACTCGGGCGGGTCGCGGTGGATCGGCCAGCGTTCGCCTGAGGCCGGCTCGCCGTTGTCGACCGGCTCGCCGAGGACGTTCCAGAGCCGTCCGAGCGTCTGCTTGCCGACGGGGACGCTGATCGGACCACCTGTGTCGATGACGTCGACGCCCCGCGGCAGGCCGTCGGTGGAATCCATGGCGACGGCGCGGACGCGGTCGTCTCCGAGGTGCTGCTGCACCTCCGCGATGAGATCGAGACCCGGCGAACCGTTCTCGCCCGGCACGGTGATGCGCAGTGCGTTGTTGATCTCGGGCAGCGCGCCGGTGAAGACGGCGTCGATGACGACACCCTTGACCTCGACGACCTTGCCCACGTTTTGCTCAGCCATTTGACTCCTGAAGAGGCGATTGAACAAGAGGACGCCCGGCCGGGCGCACGCGGCGACGGCGGACGAGCGACCGGAGTTTATCGAAGGGCGGGGGCTCCTGAACGCCGCTCGGAAGCGAACGACGCTCCTGCATCAGCGTGGCCACACGGGCCTCGTGATCGAGCGCTCAGCAGTATGAGCTGACGAGCGAGGGGATCATTCCCTCGTAGACTAGTCCTGCGCGCCCGTGTTACAGCGGCGGGGTTAGGTCGGCCCGTCTTGACGGTTGTTCACGGCGCCGAACGAACCGACACCCGATCCGCTGGGCGGCCGACCGCCGAGCTGGAGTACGCGCAGCGCTCGCAGCTGCTTGACGTCCTGATTGTCTGCGGCGACGGCAGCCGGAACTTGGGTCGGCGCATGCGTGGACGGGCTCTTCGCGGCCTGCGTGCTGAGAACGGTGGCGATGCCGACCACGCCGGCGGCAACGGCGGCGACGCTGGCGATCGCACTGCGGCGCAGGGCCAACCTCCGCCGGCCGCAGACGACGACGGAATGGTCGATCTCCTCGAGCGGCTGCACGCGGAGGGCGACAACCGCACCGCGCACGCTCGCCTCGAACTCGCGGCACGCGGCGCAGCGGCGCAGGTGCGCTTCGAGCAGCGCCTCCTCGAGCTCCGAGATCTCGTCGTCGAGACGCAGCGAGACCCACGCGCGGGCGCGCTCACAGTTACGCGGCTGCTGTCGCAGTGCCATACCTCGTACGACGACCGAGCCTACGCCTTGTTAGCCACGCAAGCGTCAGATGAACTGATACCGGGAGTCGATCGCCAGCCCGATGATGATCAGGAGGAGTCCGAGGACGATGAAGATCGCCGACTCGGCGATCGTCGACTGATGCTCCTCGGGCGTTGCCCAGCGCAAAAAACGGGGCCCGAGGAGGGGCGTCGCCTCGCCCTTCGTCCGGACCGGACCGCGGTTGCCGACGAAGAAGCCGAACACCAGCATCAGGCATCCGAATGCCTCGAATCCACCTGCGATCGAGCGATTGAGCGAAGCGCCGAGGATCAGGCCGATCGAGACGGCGCAGAGGGAGATCGCCGCGACCAGGACGCCGAGGATGGTGAAGAAGCGGCGGGCAGCTGCGGCCCACACAGGGGGACTACTCCTCGATGTTCGCCGACGGCGCGAGCGGCGTCCCGGAGCCGCGGAACTCCTCCTCGCTCAGCGGCCAGCCCTCGAGGGGGTAGTGGCAGGCCGCCACGTGCCCCGCCCCGCCGATCGGCCGGAGCTCGGGAGTCTCGACGTCGCAGTGACCGGGATGGAAGCGCGGGCACCGCGGATGGAACCAGCAGGCAGACGGCGGGTTGATCGGGCTCGGCACGTCGCCCTGAAGGACGACCGGCTTCCGTGCGCGGCCGATGTCCGGGTCCGGGATCGGCACCGCGGACATCAACGCGCCGGTGTAGGGATGCTTCGGCTCTGCGTAGAGCCCGTCCCGCGGCGCGATCTCGACGGCGTGGCCGAGGTACATGAC
>JBKOVQ010000222.1:0-25500 GCA_046723985.1 Actinomycetota bacterium
GCTCCCGTTGATCGCGAAGGACTCCGGCATGGTCGAGAAGGCCCGCGCACTCTACGAGAAGCTGCGCGGCTCGCAGGTCGTCGAGTACGACGAGGGCGGTGCGATCGGGCGCCGCTACCGCCGCCAGGACGAGATCGGCACGCCGTTCGCCTTCACGATCGACGAGCAGACGCTCGAGGACGACACGGTCACGATCCGCGAGCGCGACTCGCTCGCCCAGGAGCGGCTCTCGATCGCCCAGGTCGCGTCCCGGCTGGCGGACGAGCTCCGCAAGCCCTGGACGACACCCAAGAGCGACTAGTCCGAGGCGTCCAAGAAGTAGTCGAGCGGGGCGCCGAGGACCACCTCGAGGATGTGACCGATCACGAAGCCGGCGACGCCGCGCTCCTCCGTGTCCTGGAAAGCACGGTCGAAGCCGGAGCGGAGCGCATCCTCGATCGTCGCCCGGTCCCAGCGCACCCGCTTCGTCCCGGCGGCGGGGACGAATGACAGCACGAGCTCCTCGCGCGTCGTGTGCAGCTTGCAGGCGGCGCCGTTCAGCCCGCTGAGCGCGAACCGCTGAATCTCTCCGTCGAGCCCGCCGCCCTTGAACGCCGGCTTCGAGTTGCACGGGTCGGCGAGCTGCGGCTTGCCGAAGTGGAACGCCCCGAGCGCGAGCTCGACGACCAGGAGCGTCGCTGCCAGGCCGAGCAGAACGGCGAGCCGCCTCACGCCGACCTCCGTCGCAACCTCAGCGCCGGGACCAGCGCGAGCAGGGCGAACAGCGCGGCGAGCGCGAACGATGACCTGAACCCCCGAGTCAGCGCCGACTCCAGTGTCGTGATCAGCGAGTCCCGCGCGTGCCGGACGTTGTCATTCGACCGAGCCCCCGCGTCGTCGAACGGCTTGCGCAGGTCGGGCACCTCACCGTTCTTCGCCGACTGCAGCGCATCGCGCAGTGAGAGGGCGATCGGCACCTTCTTCCGCAGCGGGACGTTCGCGTCGAGAATCTCTTTCGTCCCCCCGAGCAGGGCGCGTTCGCCGGCGCGGTCGAGCGAGCTCGTCAGGAGCGGCGCCACAAGCGCCAGGGCAAGCACGAGGCCGGCGTGCCGGGCGGACACGGTGATCGCCCCGCTGCGGACGAGCCCGGTGTCCTGGTGGAGCGCGATCCTGGTGAGCACGGGCACCGCGAGCCCGATCCCGAGCCCGCAGAAGGCGAGCGCCACCGCGACGAGCAGGTTCGAGACACGCGGCAGCAGCGCCAGCGCCAGGAGCCCGGCGGCCAGCAGCAGCACGCCGCCGGCGACTGCCTCCCACGGCCGCAGACCCTTCCCGACCGGCCGAGCAGCGATCGTCCCGGCTGGGAGCGCGCTGACCACGACTGCACCGACGATCGGGTCGAGCCCCCAGACCGTGATCACGAGCAGAACCGCGAGGAAGAGCGCGCCGACGAGCGCGGCGAAGACGAAGCCGAGGGCCGTGTCAGCCGCGAGTGCGCCGTGACCACGCCGTCGGTGTTCCTCGCTCTGGAGCGCAACCGCACCGGCGGTGGTGGCGAGCAGAGCCACCCCGGCGAGCGGCGCCTGCACCACAAAGATCGCCCGCCAGTCGAAGAGCTGGGTGAGGACGCCGCCGAGGACGGGCCCGAGCGCGGCGCCGAGCACAGCGACGTTCGTCCACAGCGAGATGCCCCGCTCCCGGGAGCCGACGAGGCCGCCGAGCAGCGAGATCGACGTCGCCAGCAGCAACGCGCCTCCGAGCCCCTGGACGCAGCGGAAGACGATGAGGGCCGGCAGTGACCACGAGGCCGCGCAGCCGATCGACGCCGCCGTGAACAGCGCCAGTCCGACCTGCGCCCAACGCCGCGGGTCGAGGTGGCGCGAGAGGGCGGCTATCACGGCGGCCGCGACCGCGACGACCAAGTTGTACGAGGTGATCACCCACGAGACCCCGACGATCGAGGTATTGAACGCCCCGTAGAGGTCGGGCAACGCGAGGACGACGATCGACGAATCGGCGAACGCCACCGCCACCGACGCCGCCACGGCGATCGTCAGCAGCCGGCGCCGATCAGGCAGGAGGGCGCTCCATCAGTCGCTCGTTCGGCGGGCCGAAACCGAAGCGCCGGTAGAGCTCATGGGCGTCGCGCGTGTGCAGGAGCCAGCGCCGCCGAGCGTACGGACCGTTGTCGATCATCTCGTGGACGAGCTCGACGCCGAGCCCCCGGCCGCGGTGCTCTTCCAGCACGTATACGTCGGCCAGGTACGTCAGCGACGCGTCGTCCGAGACAGCCCGGCAGAAGCCGACCTGTCGGCCCTCGTGGTAGAGGCCGACGACGCGCTGCGCCTCCAGCACGAGCCGCTCGACCGTCTCACGCGAGCGTCCCTCCGCCCAGTACGACTGCGTCAGAAACGCGTGGACGGCGTCGACGTCGATCCTCGCCGGATCGTCGTCGAGCTCGTACCCGCCCTCGAGCCCTCGTTTCATCCGGTCTTCAGCGTCCGCAGCCGGAAGCCGCCGTGCTCCTCGTACGAGGTGGTGATCACCGCGAGCACGTCCCGTGCTCCCCGCTCCGACAGACCGGCCGACTGGGCGTCGGCGAGCGGGCTGCGCAGGAGCGCCTCCAGGCCGACCAGGCCCGCGGTCGAGAGAGCGAGCGCCCCGGCGCTACACGCCGCGCACACCGTCCCGCCCGCCCGAGCGGAGTGCCCGACGAGCGGACCCTCCGAGCCGCACTCTGCACAACTGCCGAGGTGCGGGTGATAGCCGGACAGCCACAGGAGCTTGAGCTGGAACGCGAGGCCCAGGGAGTCGAGATCCGGACGAAGGCCGCGAGGAGCCGAGTCGAGCAGGTCGAGGAACCGTGTCAGCGCTGCGAACGCACGCTCGTTCGCCTCCTGCTCGGTGAAGAGCCGCAGCATCGCCTCGGCGCCGACGAGCCCGACGGCGAGCCGATACGGGTCGTCCCGGGTCGCGCTGTGCGGGCGGACCAGCTCGACGCCGGTGACCGTGTGCAGCTCACCGCTGCCCTGGTGGAGGACGAGCTCGACGTGCCCGAGCGGCTCGAGCCGGCCGCCGACCCTCGACGTCGTCTTGCGGATCCCCTTCGCGATCGCACCCACGCGGCCGCGGTCGGCGGTGTAGAGGTGCAGGATTCGGTCGGCCTCGGCGTACCGGATCGAGCGGAGCACGACGGCCTCGGTCTTGTACGTGCGCCCCACGGCATCGAGTCTAGTTCGGACGGTACCCGGGGTCCGTGCCGGTTCTACGCCGCGCGGTGCGGCAGCGTCCAGTACTCGCCCACCTCGACGGTGTCCTCGACGCGAACCCGTCCGGGCTCGAGGACGTAGCAATCCAGCGCCGTCCGGCCGTCGAGCTCCCACACGATCTTCTGGAGGACGCTGATGTCCTGCTCGAGCGTATCCGGGTCGTACGTGGTCATCACGCACCGCCCGCGAACCTGCCGCACGCCGACGACGGCGTCACCGAGGCGCACGGACCGGCCGACCCACTCCCGCTCGGCGAGTCCCTCGACCCCCTCCACGTGGACGTTCGGCCGGAATCGGCGTCTGTCGACTCCGACCGCCGCGACGCCTCCGTCGGTGGCAAGCGAGATCGGAAGGACATCGAAGCGCTGCGGCCCATCGCCGTCGTAGTAGCCGAGTTGCGCGTCGGGCTCGGTCACCGCCCGCACTGCAGCGAGCGCGGCAGGCTCATCCCACCGAACGCCGTCGATCGTCGGGACGCCCTCGGAATCGAGCGCACCCCGCAGCCCGAGCATCCCGGGATGCGTGCGCGACGTGAAGACACGTCCACGGGGCCGCATCACCTGGACGAGTCGGTCTCCGGCGATTCCCAGCCCGGTCAGCTCGGCCTCTGCGAGCGACTCGCCTCGCAGCGACTTGACCGGATAGCGCCAGAGCTCGCCCACCCGCATGCGCGCTTCAACGCCGCACGTTCCGGCTGCATTCCGATGTGCTAGCGCTGGCAGGTCGGGCAGTACCAGGTGCCGCGGCCGCCTGCCCGCGTCTTCTCGATCGGCGTCCCGCACCGGTCGCACGGCTCGCCTGTGCGACCGTAGACGCGGAACTCGTGCTGCATCCGGCCGCCCGCGTACGCGCCGTCGCCGAGATCCGCCCCCTGACGCCGGATCCCGAGCCGCAGAGCGCGCCTGATCCCCTCGCGGAGCCGACCGACCTGCTCTCCGGACAGCTCGCCCGCCGGACGGAGCGGATCGACCCGGGCGTGCCACAGCGACTCGTCGGCGTAGATGTTCCCGAGCCCCGCAACCGTCCGCTGATCGAGGATCGCGGCCTTGATCGGCGCGCGGCGGCCGCGGAGACGCTCCGCCAGAAAGGCGGCGGTGAAGCGGCGCCCGAGCGGCTCCGGTCCGAGCCTGATCGCCAGGTGCGCCTCCGCCTCGTGCGGCTCGAGCAGCAGCCACGTGCCGAAGCGGCGTAGGTCGCGGTAGGCGATCCGCGTGCCGTCGTCGAGCTCGAGCACGGCGCGCTCGTGGCTCGCCGGCTCGTAGCGGAAGCCGCCGGTCATCCGGAGGTGGACGAGGAGCACCTGACCCCCCTCGAGTCGCACGACGAGGTACTTGCCGCGGCGCTCGACCGCCTCGACGCGCTCCCCGGCGAGACGGGCGGCGATCCAGGCGGGCTCTTCGGGACGGGTCAGCCGCGCGTCGTCGATTGCTGCCGAGGCGATGCGGTGACCCTCGATCCGAGTTGCCAGCCGGCCGCGCTCGGTCTCGACTTCGGGGAGCTCCGGCACCTCGTGCTCCTCGCGGCACTAACCGATGGTGTCGAGCACGATTCGCCGCGCCCGCGGCGCCTCGTCGCCGAGCTCGTACGCGGCGAGGACCTCGGCGGCCGCCGCTTCGGCGGCCGGATCGTCGGCCGCGTGCACCTCGGCGAGCACGTCACCGGAGGCAACCTCGTCGCCCCGCTTCTTGCGACACACGACGCCGACGGCATAGTCGATCGAGTCCTCCTTGGTACGCCGTCCGGCGCCGAGGTGAAGGGCAGCCTGCCCAACCGCGATCGCCCCCAGCCGTTGGACGAAACCCTCCCCCGGAGAGGACACCTCGCGTACCACCGCCGCCCGCGGGAGTGCATCCAGATCCGGATCGCCTCCCTGCGCCCGCACCCAGCGTTCGTACGCGGCCAGCGCGGACCCGTCGGCGACCGCCTCGTCCGCGAGCGTGCGAGCGGCGAACTCGTCGACGCCGAGGTCGGACAGCGCGAGCAGATGCGCAACCGACTCGAGCACGAGCTCCGAGAAGTCCTCTGGCCCCTCGCCTTTGATCGTCGCGACTGCCTCCCGGATCTCGAGTGCGTTGCCGATTGCCTGGCCGAGCGGCTGATCCATGTCCGTGAGCATGCAGACGACCCGGCGCCCCGCGCGTGAACCGAGCTCGATCATCGCCTCGGCAAGCATCCGCGCATCGTCGGTCGCCTTCATGAACGCGCCGTCTCCGACCTTCACGTCGAGCACGATCGCGGCGGCGCCGCCGGCGAGCTTCTTGGACATGATGCTCGCCGCGATCAGCGACACGTTGTCGACGGTCGCGGTGACGTCGCGGAGGGCGTAGAGCCGCTTGTCGGCCGGGACCAGGTTCGCGGTCTGGCCGATGATCGCGATCCCGATCTCGCGCACCTGCTCGACGAACTGCTCGATCGTCAGCTCGACGCGGTAACCCGGCACCGCCCCGAGCTTGTCGATCGTACCGCCGGTGTGGCCGAGGCCGCGCCCGCTCATCTTCCCGAAGGGGACGCCGCAGGCGGCCACGATCGGCCCGACCGCGATCGACGTCTTGTCGCCCACCCCGCCGGTCGAGTGCTTGTCCACCGAGCGCCGGCCGAGCGCCGCGCCCAGGTCGATCGTCTCGCCGCTCGCCACCATGGCGTCGGTGAGCGCGAACGTCTCGGCACCCGTCAGGCCGCGAAAGTACACGGCCATCAGGAACGCGGCGATCTGGTACTCGGGGATCTCGTCGCGCGTGTAGCCGAGGACGAGCTCCCTGATCTCCTCGGCGGAGAGCTCGCCGCCGTCGCGCTTGCGCTCGATCAGCTCGGCAGGGCGGATCACGGCTCGCAGACGAAGACCGCTACGTGGCGGCTGGCTTCGAGCGGCCGGTCGAGGTGCGGAAGCCGATCGGCCAGGTGACCTCGTGTCGGTACCGCCGAGATGTGGCGGTGCGCCGCCGCCCGGTCCGCGAAGGTGACCGTGCCGCGCACGTCGCGCCGCTCGACGATCGTGAACTGGCGCAGGAGTGCCCCCTCGGCGTTCTCGACGGTGAATGGGTCCGCCGGCGCGCCGATCTCGCCCACCAGCTGCCAGAGCTCCCCGAGGTTGCGCTCGCTACTGGTCGCCGCCACCAGCCTGCCTTCTGGTCGGAGCACGCGGCGGAGCTCTCGGAGGGCTCGGTTTACGTCCCGGGCGTGGTAGAGCATCCAGGCCGCGACGACGCAGTCGAAGATCCCGTCGCGGAACGGGAGATCCTCGACGTCTCCCACGATCGCCTCCACGCCGCGGGCAGCAGTCAGCTCGACCATCCGTTCGGACTGGTCGACTGCGACGACCCTGGCGTCGAGCTCGTTCTTCATCCGCTCGGCCAGCTCGCCGCGACCGGAGCCGACCTCGAGGACGAGGCGCGGCTCGCACTCGTTCACGGCCTCGAAGGCGACGGCGTATGGGTCGGGGCCGGTCGACGTCCTCTGGGCGGCCATCCGGGCGGCAAGGCCACGTTCGTCCGCGTACTCCTGCCTGACGAGCGTGGGGTCGTTGAGCGCGGTCATGCCGAACGCTCCGCGACGAAAAGGCCGATCTCGCCTGCGTACTCGCGTGCGACAAGCGCAGGGTCGTTCCGCGCGCTCATGCCTCCACGATCGGTTGCCCGGGCAGCCCGCGGCCCGGCGCTTTTCCGCCCAGCCACGCGTTCACCGTCGCGCCGACGTCGGCGAACTCGCCGTCGTGCCGTGCGCCGTTCGCGTTCCGGCCGGCGACGTAGCTGAGCAGCAGCGCGTGCTCGCGAGAGTGATCCGTGGACGGGGTGGTCGGGTCGCAGCCGTGGTCGGAGGTGACGATCAGGAGGTCGCCGGGCCGCAAGGCTTCGAGCAGGTCCGGCAGCCGCCGGTCGAAGTCCTGGAGGCAGCGGTGGAAGTTGATCGGGTCGTTCCGGTGCCCCCAGAGCATGTCGGTCTCGACGAGGTTGACGAACACGAAGCCCTCGTCGAGGGTCTGGAGCAGCTCCTCGGTCTTCGTGATCCCCTCGACGTTCGACTTGGTCGGATGGCTCTCGTCGATGTCCTGGCCGGCGAAGATGTCACCGATCTTTCCCACGCCGTGGACGGCGATGCCGGCCTCGCGCAGCAGGGTCAGGTAGTTCGGTTTCCGGGGCTCGAGCGAGAAGTCGTGCCGGTTCGGCGTGCGCTCGTAGTTGCCCGGCTCACCGATGAACGGCCGCGCGATCACGCGCCCGACCGCGTGCTTGCCCGTGAGGATCTCGCGCGCGGCGCGGCAGGCCTCGTACAGCTCCTCGAGCGGGATCGTCTCCTCGTGGGCGGCGACCTGGAAGACCGAGTCGGCAGAGGTGTACACGATCCACTTGCCCGTCTCCTGATGCTCCTCGCCGAGCTCCTGGATGATCTCCGTGCCGCTTGCGGGCTTGTTGCCGAGCACGCCCCGCGCGGTCCGGTGCATGAACGGGTCGATCACGTCGTGCGGGAATCCGTGCGGATAGGTGGGCAGTGCCTGTGCCGTGACAATCCCCATCAGCTCCCAGTGGCCAAGAGTCGTGTCCTTGCCCTTCGAGCGCTCGATGAGACGGCCGGCAACGGCGGGCGCTCCGGCCTGCGGCGGGCAACCTTCGAGCTCCTCCACGTTCCCGAGCCCGAGGGCCTCGAGGTTGGGCAGGTCCAGGCCGCCGACGGCCCGAGCGACGTTTCCGAGCGTGTCGGACCCCTCGTCTCCGAACTCGGCGGCGTCCGGCAGCTCGCCGGCGCCGACGGCATCGAGCACGATCACGCACGCGCGCGGCATCAGTGGGTCTCCTGCTGGGACTGGTGGATGCCTGGGACGCGAGCACCAAGCCAGGCTGGGACGCAGAGAGCGTACGGGCCAGCCAGCCTGGACGCGACTGAGGACGACGCATGGCGCCATGTGATCGCGGCCCAAGCGCCGCCGAGTTCCGCCGGGAGGCCCACCCGGCTATTCTAGGAGCCGGATGGATACCGTCCTCTCCTTCATCGGCTTGGTCGTCTACGTCGTCGCGGTGATCGGCCTGGCGGCCGGCGTGACGGCGCTCGTCGTTCGCATCTCGCCGACGAAGGACGTGCACCCGACGAAGTCGGGCTAAACGAGAACGCTGTAGAGCGGTGCGTACTCGAGGCCGTGGGCCTCGGCGACAGCCTCGTATGTGACCTTGCCGTCGAGCACGTTGACGCCCGGCGCAAGTCCCGGGTCGAGCGCGACAGCTTCCATCAGTCCGTGCTCGGCGATCGTCTCCACATATGGGAGTGTCGCGTTGGTCAGGGCCTTGGTCGACGTGATCGGCACAGCACCGGGCATGTTCGCAACGCAATAGTGGGTGACGCCGTCGACGACATAGACCGGGTCGGTGTGCGTGGTCGGCCTCGATGTCTCGGCGCAGCCACCCTGGTCGATCGCGACGTCACAGAGCACCGCGCCGGGCCTCATCTCAGAGAGCATCGGGCGCGTGATCAGCTTCGGCGTCTTCGCACCCGGGATCAGGACGGCGCCGATCACCACGTCCGCCTCGCGAATCGACTCCTCGATCTGGAGCGTCGAGCTCATCACCAGGCTGACGCGGCCGGACAGGATTTCGTCGAGGTAGCGCATGCGGTCGATCGAGCGTTCGAGGATGGTCACGTTCGCCCCGAGGCCGATCGCGATCACCGCCGCGTTGTAGCCGACGATGCCGCCGCCGATCACGAGCACGCGCCCCGGCGCGACGCCGGCCACGCCCCCGAGCAAGAGGCCACGGCCGCCGAGCGGCTTTTCAAGGAAGTACGCGCCCGCCTGGGCGGCGAGACGGCCGGCGATCTCGCTCATCGGAGCCAGCAACGGCAGCCCGCCCGAAGCCGTCTCGACCGTCTCGTAGGCGATGCACGCGGCACCGCTGGCGACGAGCGCCTCGGTCAGCTTCTTGCTCGCCGCCAGGTGGAGGTAGGTGAAGAGAATCTGGCCAAGGTGGATACGCGGGTACTCCTCGGGAACCGGCTCCTTCACCTTCAGGAGCAGCTCCGCACTCGCCCACACGTCCTCCACCGAGGCAATCCGAGCGCCGACCGCGGCGTACTGCACGTCGGCAAACGCGCTCCCCTCCCCCGCTCCTGCCTCGACCAGCACCTCGTGGCCGCGCTGGACGAGCTCGCGCGCCCCCGCAGGCGTAAGCGCGACGCGGTACTCGTCCGCCTTGATCTCCTTGACGACGCCGATCTTCACGGGCGCGCGGACTCTAGCGCCCGGCGGGCGAGGCGTCCCGCCGCATAGGCGGCGGCGAAGAACGCCGGGTCGTCCATCGGACCGCGACCCATGTGCGAGAGCGGCAGGCCGGCGCACGCCTCATCCCAGCCCTCGCCGTCCTCGCCCACCGCCACGTCTCCGAGGCAGAGGTCGAGCACGCTCTGCGTGTGGTGCGAGAGACCGCGGTGGCGCTCGCGCTCGTCGCTCTCGGAGAAGCGGGCGGCGACGATCGCGCGGCCACCGAGCGCCAGAGCCGCGTTCGCCGCGGTTGCCGCAGCCAGCCCGCCGTGCCCCAAGCGCGACGCGGTGCCGACGATCCCCGGCCCGATCGCGCAGACGGCGGCGTCGTAGCCCTCAGCCTTCGCCCAGGCAAGCGCGGCCCACACGGTGACGCACTCGACGTCGCCTCCGAAGCACTCGCCGACAGAGGCGCTTCCGGCGACGAGCGAACGCTCGCTCAGCGCGCGCACGGTATCCGAGAGTGCCAACGGCAGCGCGCCGCCCTCGAGCTGGATGTAGGCGACCCGGAAGCCGGCCAGCGCTGCGCAGACCGGCGCCAGCTGGCTGTGCAGCGAGCAGCAGACGACCGGCATTCCGTCCAGCGACTCGGCGACCAAACCGTCCTCCTCGACGTGCCGCAGCGCCCACTGACCGGGGGTGTACGGCAACTTCATCACGTGCGCGCCGGGCTCGGCGACGAGCCCGAGCCCACGGGTCAGGTTGACGTAGAGAACGTCGAAGCCGCCGGAGCCCAGGCCGAGGTCGCGCGCCTGCGTGTTCACGATCACCTCGTCGCCGAGCGCGAACGGCCCGGTCAGCCGCGGGTACGCGACACACGGAACGCCGTCGACCTCGATTCGCGCCACGCCTTCGTGCCGCTCGAGCACTGCGGTGACGGCGCCGCGTCGGAGGCTAAGCGGCACGCGCCTCCTCGAGCAAGGCGAGCGTGACGTCGACCATCCCCTCGAGGTCGGCGACGGCGATGTGCTCCTGCGGCGTGTGGATGTCCGCCATCCCGTTCGCGAGGTTCAGACAGGCGAGGCCGCGCATGTTGAAGACGTTCGCGTCCGCTCCGCCGCCGGAGAGGGCATAGGTCGGTTCTCGCCCGGCGCGCCGGAGAGCCGCGTCCGCGAGCCGAACCGGCTCGTCGCCTCGCGCGAACCGATAGCCGTGAAACCCGCGCTCGACCTCGGCCTTCACGTCGCAGCCGGTCAGCGAAGCGGCGAAGGAGCAGGCGTCGAGCAGCTCCTGGACGAGGTCGGCGAGCTTCGCCTCGTCGTGCGAGCGCGCCTCGACGTCGAGCACGCAGGTGTCGGGGACGATGTTGCGTGCGACGCCTCCGTGGATCGTCCCGACGTTCGCCGATGTCTCCTCGTCGATCCGACCGAGCCGCATGTCCGCGACCGCGCGCCCGGCGGCCGCGATCGCGGAACGCCCCTCCTCCGGGGCCATGCCGGCGTGAGCCGATTGGCCGGTGAAGGTGATCTCCATGATCATCGAGTGCGGGGCCCCGAGGATCACCTCCCCGATCGGGCCGGCCTGGTCGTAGACGTAGCCGACGCGGGCAGCCAGACGCGACGCGTCGAATGCCTGGGCGCCACGTAGTCCGACCTCCTCCTTGGATGTGAATAGCAGCTCGAGTCCTGCATGCGGGATCCGTTCCTCGACGAGGCGCCGGGCTGTCTCGACCATCGCCACGATCGCCGACTTGTTGTCGGCCCCGAGGATGGTTCCGCCGGCATTGCGGACGACGCCGTCTTCTACGACCGGCTCGATCGAGCCGGTCGGCGGCACCGTGTCCATGTGCGCGCAGAAGAAGAGGGGCGTCCCCTCGGCGGTCGGCTCCAGCCGCGCGTACAGGTTCCCCGCGCTCGATCCGATCTCGGCGCCGGCGTCGTCCTCGTCCACGTCGAGGTCGAGACCGCGCAGCTCGTCGGCGATGCGATCGGCAACGGCCCGCTCCTCACCGGGAGGCGACGGCAGCGCCGCGAGGTCGAGGAAGAGGTCGAGCGCGCCCATCGGGCGCGATGCTATTTCAGGCGGTTGCGGCCGGGACGGCCTGCCGCGCTTGCGCGCGGTCGCGGGCGGCACCGACGAACTCGCGGAAGAGCGGAGCGGGCCGGGTCGGGCGCGACTTGAACTCCGGGTGGAACTGGCTGGCGACGAACCAGGGGTGGTCGGGCAGTTCGACGATCTCGACGAGCCTGCCCTCCTGGAACGTTCCGGAGACGACCAGACCGGCGTCGACGATCTGCTGCCGGTAGTGGTTGTTGACCTCGTAGCGGTGGCGGTGGCGCTCGTGGATCACCGGCTCGTCGTAGGTCGCGTTGGTGTGGGTGCCCTCGACGATCTCGACCGCCTGCGCGCCGAGGCGCATCGTGCCGCCGAGGTCCTCGACCTCCTTTTGCTCGGGGAGCAGGTCGATCACCGGGAACGGCGTCTCGGGGTCCATCTCGGTGGAGTTGGCGCCCTCGAGCCCGACCACGTGCCGGGCGAACTCGGACACCGCCACGTGCATCCCGAGGCAGATCCCGAGGTAGGGAATCCCGTGCTCGCGGGCGACGCGGCAGGCAAGGATTTTCCCCTCCCAACCACGAGAGCCGAACCCGCCGGGAATCAGGACGCCATCCACGGTTTCAAGCTCATGGAGCGCCTCCTCGAGGGACATGCCCCCGGCGTCGACCCAGCGGACGCTGACGTGGCAGCCGTGGTGGATGCCCGCGTGCTTGAGCGCCTCGTGAACCGACAGATACGCGTCGTGGAGCTTCACGTACTTGCCGACGAGCCCGATCGTGACCTCGAGGTCGCGCCGCTCGATCCGCGTCGTGAGCTCATTCCACTCACCGAGGTCGGCGGCGCCCTCGGGGAGCCCGAGCTTGCGGCAGACGAGGTCGTCGAGCCCCTGCGCCTGGAGGGCCGCCGGGACGAGGTAGACGTCGGCAACGTCCTCGTTGGCGATCACTTCCTCCGGCTCGACGTCCGCGAAGAGCGCGATCTTCTCGCGCACATCCGGCGAGATCCCGTCCCGCGAGCGGCAGACGACGACGTCAGGGTGGATACCGATGCGGCGCAGCTCGTTCACCGAGTGCTGCGTCGGCTTCGTCTTCAGCTCCCCGGCAGAGTCGACGTACGGGACGAGCGTGACGTGGATGTAGAGGACGTTCTGCGCGCCCGCCTCACGCCGGAACTGGCGGATCGCCTCGAGGAAGGGCAGCGACTCGATGTCGCCGACGGTGCCGCCGATCTCGCTGATCACGACGTCCGAGTCGCTTTGCTCGGCCGAGCGCCGGATGCGGTCCTTGATCTCGTCGGTGATGTGCGGGATCACCTGGACGGTCTTGCCGAGGTAGTCGCCCTTCCGCTCGCGCCGCAGCACGCGGTCCCAGATGCCCCCCTGCGTGTGGTTGGCGTTGCGCGAGAGGTTCTGGTCGAGGAAGCGCTCGTAGTGGCCGATGTCGAGGTCGGTCTCGGCGCCGTCCTCGGTGACGAAGACCTCCCCGTGCTGGAACGGGCTCATCGTCCCCGGGTCGACGTTCAGGTAGGGGTCGAACTTCTGGACGTCGACCTTCAGGCCTCGTGCCTTCAAGAGCCGTCCGAGCGACGCGGCGGTGATTCCCTTGCCGAGGGACGAGACCACGCCGCCGGTGACGAAGACGTATTTGGTCTGACTCACTGGCGACCCAGCCGATCGAGCTTGCTGAGGACGGGGCTGCGCTCGATCGCGTCGCCAAGGGAGGTTCGTTCGCCGAGGAGATTGAGCCCTGCCAGCGCTCCGATCGCCAGCCACAGGCTCCGTCCCGTGAAACGATCCACGGAACTCAAGCCTAGCAGAGCACCGAGCGCATTCGATCCCGAGTCCCCGAGCATCGCCATCTCCCGAAGATCGTAGGGAGCGATCATGACGGCGGGCAGGAGCGGTGCCCGCAGAGGCAACGCGGCGAGGGCATAGGCCTTCAGCGCGCGGCCGGGCTTCGTGTCGAGTTGGTTGAGGGCATTGGCGGCGAGACCGACCAGGAGGGCGCCGGAGAAACGCCGGGTGGCGAGGTAGCCCACGAGCGGAATCCCTACGAGTTTGAGTACGCCGGTCGTCCGGCCGGCGCTGAGGTGCTCGGCGAAACCGCGCTGCGGGCCAGCGCAGAGGTCATCGGTGAGGCCGATCGCGGCGACCGGCGCGACCCGCGGCTCCAGCGCTCCGACGAGCCAGCCGACGAGCGGCAGGCGCAGGCCGCGGTGGTTGGTCGCGACCGGGCCGAACGCCAGGAGAACGTCGCGGAGTTGCCGGGCGCGGTGTGCGAACCCGCGCAGGTCCCGTCCGGTCGCCCGGTGGCGAAGCGACAGAACGACCTCCTCGACGGCGAGACCGGCGCGGGCCGCGTCGTGGGTCATCCGCGCGTCGCAGCCGAAGCCCGCCGCCACCGGGAAACAAGCATTCCGCGCTGCGTCGGAGAGCGACCGCTGGCCCGAGAGGGGCTCGTGGAGGTCGCGGCCTGTGCTGAGGCGGAGCATCGTGCGGGCAGTACGCTTGACGATCCCGAAGCCACCCCCCTCGCGCTCGGCGAAGGACGCGATCGCGAGATCGGCACCGGCCGCCACTAACGGCCGCAGGTCGCCGACGAGATCGGCATCGCAGAGAAGCACCGGGCCGCCCGTGGCCGCCTGCTCTGCGAGCGCCAAGGCCTGTCCTTTGCCGCGACGTGGAAGCCGGAGGACCTGCGCACCCGAGCGCTCCGCCGCGGCCGCTGTCCCATCGCGGGAGCCGTCGTCCGCGACGATCACTTCCGCCCCCGGGAACTGCTGACGTAGGGCAGCGACCATTGCTCCGATCCGGCTTTCCTCGTCCCGGGCCGCAACGAGGACGGCGACCGGCTCAGCCACCGGTGACGACCGGCGGAATCTGAGGAAGGACGCCGTCGCGGGCGCTCTTCTTGACGCCGTACTGGCCCGGCGTCGCCCCGGAGAGGAGCAGCGCGAGCGCGAGCCGCCCTGTTTGCGAGTCGACATCGTCCACGGTCGCGAGGTCGTGCTTGGCGAACGCGTCGACTGCGGAGGCGCGAGGTCGCGTCACCTCGACGCCCACGGCCGGGAGACCCTGTGCCGCCAGCCCGTCGTAGAAGCCGGCCAGGAAGCGGGCCGTTGCGCCGCTTTGCGGCTTGGTGCTGCGGTTGACGACGACGCCGTCGACGGGCGGAGCGTCGTTTCCGGAGCGCTCCTCGACGAGTGTCGGCGCGAGCGCCTGCCACAAGGGGCTGCTGCCGCCGGCGACGAGATCGGCGCCGAGCCGCCGGCCGAGCTCCCCGATCTTCCTCGGCGTCGCGAGGGCTGCCAGCGCGGGCCGCGCCTTGAGCGCTTGGTGCAGCGCAGCAAGCTCGATCGGCAGCTTCAGCGCCCGCACGCGCAAGGGCGGCGCGGCGCCGGCGTCGTCGAGTGTCTGCTCCACGAGGGAGCGCACGCGCCCGTCGACCGGGCCGACGAAGACAAGCGCGACGCGGTTCGCCGCGAGGCGGCCACTCATCAACGCCGGGTACGCGTCCTGGACGAACGCCTCTGCCGCCCGCTGCGAGCGGGTGAGGTCGGTGCTCCGCTTCGTCGCCGAGTCGAGCCTGCTCTTCAGGTCGGCGATCTGCTCGTTGAGCAGCCGGCGCTCGCTGTTCTGGACGAAGCCCTTCCCGGAGATGCCGACGCCGACGACGATCCCGATGATCAGGGCGAGGAAGACGGCCGCCAGAGAGGCGACGTGGTAGCGGAGGTCGAACATGGCTCAGGCGGTCGCCGCAGTCTGGCACAGCGCATACAGGCTGCTCACCGCCCTCTGCGCGAGCGTCCGGCGGTAGGCGATCAGCCAGCGGCCCTGGACGGTGATCGTCGCACGCGTCCGGTCGGCCGTAGTCGCCTCCAGGTCGACGCGCACGTCGAGCTTCTCGGCGATCAGGTGGAAGGAGAAGAGCACCGGCTCGTCGGCGGCGGTCACCACCAAGACGCTCGCCGCTTCCGGCCGCCGGAGGAGCGTCGGCTCGTTCCCCGTCGTCACCTGCCAGCGTGCGCCGGCGGCCCAGCCCCGCCGGTCAGGCTGCACGCCGGAGACGCCCGGCCACCAGTCCGACAGGTGGTACGGCTCGGCGACGAAGCTCCAGACGTCAGGCCGAGCCGCGAGCAGCTCGCGGGAGGCGCTGATCCTCACGGCCCGGGGTGGCCGGAGACCGGTGACCGATGTGACGCTTTCGGCGCGGTGACGTTTCCCATGCACGCGATTTTCGCGATTACCATCGCCTTGGGGAGGAGGCTGGGAGCGCCTCGGCAAGGCCGCAGTGCGTTGCCCCGACGGGACGAGGCCTTCTCAGCCGAGGCCGAGCCAGTCGCGGAGCCGCAGCACCATCAGCTCGATCAGGTGCTCGACGCCCGGTGACGCGACGACCGCGACGACGATCGCGCCGAGCCCTGTCAAACCCAAGGCGACCAGCGGCCACAACCCGACGCGCCGCGAAACGAGCCGCGAAACGCCTTTTGCGTCGACGAGGATCTCGCCGACCCGGAGCCGCGTGAGGAAGGTCGAGGACATCCCGTCCCGGTTTCGCTCCATGAACTCGATCAGGTTGAAGTGGGTGCCGACGGCGACGATCAGCTCCGCCCCCTTCTCGTACGCGAGCAGTAGCGCGAGGTCCTCGCTGATCCCGAACGCCGGCACGACCTCGTACGGCACGCCGAGTGCGGCCGCGCGCGACGCGCCCGGCGCGTTTCCGTTGCCGCGGTACGCGTGGACGAGCAGCTCAGCGCCGCTCCTGAGTGCGGCGTCGGACACGGAGTCCATGTCCCCGACGATCACGTCGGGCTTGTAGCCCGCCTCGATCAGCGCGTCGGCGCCGCCGTCGACGCCGACCAGCACCGGTCGGAAGTCGCGGACGTACGGCCGGACGATCCGGAGGTCGCGCTTGTGCCCCGGGCCGCGTGCCACCACCAGCGCATGCCGGTCGCGGAAGCGGGTGCGGAGGGGCGGGAAGTCGATGCCCTCGGCGAGCAGACTGCCCTCGGCCTTCAGGTGGAGGAGCGTGTTCTCGGCGAACTCGGACAACGAGTCGGTGACGCGCCCCCGCTGATCGGCGAGCGCCTGCTCGAGCTCGAGCGCGTCGCGCATGCGGCCGCGGGCAAGGCACGTCCCGTTCCGGAAGACGCTCGCCCCGCGCACCGTCAGCTGCTCGCCATCGGTCACCTCGTCGAAGAGCGGGGCTCCGGGGACGTCGATCAGCGTCACGCCGCCGCGCACGAGCAGGAGCGGGCCAGGGTTGGGGAACCGCCCGGAGAGGGACTCCGACACGTTGACCACCACGCGGACGCCGGTCTCGAGCAGCTCCTCCGCCGTCACCCGGTCGAGGTCGGCGTGGTCGACGATCGCGACGTCGTCCTCGCCCAGGCGGTGGACGAGGCGCTTCGTCCGCCGGTCGAGCCGAGCGGGTCCGGTGAACTCGACGAGCGTGCTCATGTTTCCAGCGTTGCGAGGAACTCCCGCCCGCCGAGCATACGCTCGATCTCCTCCTTCCGCTCCTCGGTGCCGAGCTCCTGGATCCGCGTGTGCGTCGGGTCGCCGGGGACCTTTTCGACCCGGAAGTGCCGATCGGCGCGGCTGGCGATCTGCGGGAGATGCGTGATCGTCACGACCTGTGCCCGTGCGGCGAGCCGGCTCAGCGTCTCCGCGACCCCGTGTGCCGTCGTCCCGCCGATGCCGGCGTCGATCTCGTCGAAGACCATCGTCTCCCCACCACCGACGGCCGCGATCGCCAGCGCGACCCGAGAGAGCTCCCCTCCCGACGCGGTCTCGGCGAGGGGCGCGAACGGAAGGCCCGCGTTCGGCCGGATCAGGAACACGGCCTCGTCCGATCCGGTCGAACTCGGCTCCCGCTCGCGCAGCTCGACCTGGAACTCGCCGTCGCCCATTCCCATGCCTCGCAGCTCCGCCGCGACCGCCTCGGCGAACGGCTCAGTCGCAGCCGCCCGCGCCGCCCCGAGGTCGGCCGCGAGCTCCTCGACCCGTCGCTCCGCCTCCCTCAAGGTCTCCTCGGCTGCGGCAACAGGGTCGTGTCCCTGCTCGAGCGCGTCGAGTTCGGACTTGGCCTCCGCCGCTGCGGCGAGCAGGTCATCGAACGTTTCGCACCGGAACCGGCGACGCGTGTCCGCGATCCGGTCGAGCTCCGCCTCCACCTGTTCCAGCCGCCCCGGGTCGACCTCGAGAACCGTCAGGAACGACCGGAGGGCACTCGCTGCCTCGCGCAGACGGAGCTCGGCGTCGCGCAGATCGTCGGCAGCCTTCTGCAGCTCGGGAGCGAGCCGTTCGATCGGTGCCAAGGCACGTTCGGCCGCGGCGGTGAGCCCCGCGGCGCCTTCGCCCTCCTCCGGATCGAGCGCTTCGGCGGAAGCAGCCGTGCCCTCCACCAGTTCCGTGAGATGCCTCAGCCGCTCGCGCTCCTCGCGTAGCGCCTCCTCCTGGCCGGGCTCCAGCCCGTCCGTGTCGTCGACCAGTGCCTGCAGCTCCCGTAGCCGTGCCTCGGCGGCGGCGACGTCCCGGGTGAGCTCCAGATATCGGTTGCGAGCGGAGGTGAGCTCTCGCCAGGCGACCCGTGCCTCCACGCGCCTGCGCAGCTGGACCTCGCCGCAGAACGCGTCGAGGACGGCGAGCTGGTACGACGGCCGCGCCAGACGGCGCTGCTCGAACTGGCCCGACATCGCCAGCAGCCGCTCGCCGAGAGAAGCGACGTCCTCCCGGGCGGCGCTGCGCCCCCACGCGTAGGCGCGCGTCCGACCCTCGGCGGAGATCCTGCGGGCCAGAACGACGCCGTCCTCGCCCTCCGGCTGCAACTCCCTGAGCGTCTCGAACAGCTCCTCGTCCGACAAGCCCGCCGGCAGTTCGAATTCGGCCTCGACGTACGCCTCGGCACCGCCCAGACCGACATCGCCCGCGTCGCCCTTCCCGCCCAGGAGCAGGCCGATCGCCTGCGCGAAGATCGTCTTACCGGCGCCGGTCTCGCCGGTGATGACGTTGAGGCCGGGTGCGAACGACAGCTCCGCGTCGCGGATCAGGACGAGGTTCTCGATTCGGAGACTACGAAGCAAAGGTCTCGCGGTACCGGTGGAAGAACGTCATCTCCGGAAGGAGGGCGAGCAGGGAGCGCCGGTCGCCGAGGCGGACACTCGCGCTGCGGCCGGGCGTGAGCTCCCCGATCGGCATCCCGTCGGCGATCACCTTCGCGGCCTGGCCACGCGTCTCGTTCCGGACCACGAGCTCGAGGCCATGTGGAACGACGAGCGGCCGCGCGTGCAGCGAGTGCGGGGAGACGAACGTCACCGCCATCGCGTCCAGCCCCCAGACCAGCACGGGGCCGCCGCTGGAGAGGTTGTACGCCGTGGAGCCGGTCGCGCTGGCGCAGATCACGCCGTCGCACGGCTGGACACCGAGATCCTCGCCGCCGACCGCCCAGGCGAGCTCGACCATCCGGCCGATCGTCGACGTTGCGCAGACGACGTCGTTGATCGCCACCGTCGCCGCCCCGTCCACGTCGAGGTCGAGCGTCGGCAGCTCCACGACGCGCCGCTCGCCACCGAACGCGCGAGCGAGGCCCTCCTCCATTCCCTCCGGCGTCATCGCCGACAGGAAGCCGACTCGGCCGAAGTTGACCCCGATGACCGGCACGGACGTGCCAAGGAACCGGTGCAGCGCCCGCAGGGTCGTTCCGTCGCCGCCGAGCACGACCGCGAGGTCGACGTCGTCGCCCTCCACCACCTCGGCGCCCGCAGCGGCGGCGATCGCCTCCACCTGAGCGCACGCCTTGGCGATCACCTTCGGATCGCCGTGGGCGACGACGGCGACGCGGCGGACGGCCTCAGACGACCGCGGCATCGATCCAGCTGTCGAGCTTGCCTGGGAGGCGCGCTCCGGGGCGGTGTCTGAGGTGGAGGAAGAGCTCACGGTTTCCCTTCGGGCCCGGCAGCCCCGAGTCTACGACGCCCACGACCTCCGCATCCCAGCCGAGGGCAGCCTCTGCGATCTCCCGTGCCACCCTCGTTCGCGTCTCGCGCGAGGTGACGACGCCGCCCTTGCCGATCTCGGCCCGCCCCGCCTCGAACTGCGGCTTCACCAGTACGAGCGCCTGCCAACCCGGCGTGGACAGCGCGAGCGCCGGCGGCAGCGCCTTCCTGACCGAGATGAACGAGACGTCGCAGGTGACGAGTTGCGCCGCGAACGGAAGCCCGCTCAGCTCGCGGGCGTTGACCCGCTCGAGGACGACGACCCGCGGATCGTCGCGCAGGCGCGGGTGCAGCTGGCCGTAGCCGACGTCGAGTGCGATCACCCGGGCCGCCCCATGCTGGAGGAGGACGTCGGTGAATCCTCCTGTCGAGGCGCCGACGTCGAGGCAGTCCAGGCCCGCCGGGTCGACGCCGAAGGCGTCGAGAGCATGGGCGAGCTTCTCGCCGCCGCGGGAGACGAATCGCGGTCCGCGCTCGACCGCCAGCTCCTCAGTCTCGTCGACCTGCTCTCCCGCCTTCGAATGGCCGGGCACGAGCCCCGCCAGGATCAACGCCTGCGCCTGCGCCCGCGACGCGGCCAGCCCGTGTTCGACGAGGAGGACGTCCAGACGCCGCTTCGCCATGGGTGAACGGTAGTGGTCTAGGAGGTGCGGACGGCGAGGCCGTTGACGATCTCGGTGAGCACGGACGTGTCGGCCGGGATCTCGAGGAGCATCGACAGTGCACGCTCGGCAGCCCGGTTGGCGCGGGCCCTGGCCGCCGCGACCCCCTCGACCAGGACGAAGCCGTCCTCGTCGAGGATGTCGTCGACGACCTGGAAGAGCAGCCCCAGCTCGTCGGCGAAGTCGCGCCACGGGCCCTGCTCCTCGCGCCGCAGCTCGACCGCGGCCAGCGCCAGCGTGACCGACGCGTAGAAGAGGCAGCCGGTCTTCAGACGGTGCACCGTTTCGAGGTCGGTGTCCGGCTCCATCGTGTCGAGGTACTGGCCGCCGATCATCCCCAGGGTCGCCTCGGCGAGCTCGCGGGCGACGACCGGGCTCGGATACGCGCAGGCGAGTCGGAAGGCCTCGGCGAGCAGCGCGTCCCCGGCGAGCAGCGCCTTGCCTTCCCCGTAGACGCTCCAGACACTCGGCTTGCCGCGGCGCTCGGAGTCGTTGTCGAGCGACGGCAGGTCGTCGTGGACGAGCGAAAAGTTGTGCACGAGCTCGAGTGCGAGCGCGGCCGGCATCACGTGCTCCGGCGCGGCGTCGAGCGCCTCCCCGACCGCCAGCATGATCACCGGGCGGATGCGCTTGCCGCCCATCTCGAGCGCGTAGCCGACCGATTCGCTCTGGCCGTGGAGCTCGGGCCACAGCTCGAGGCCCTCGAGCGCCTCCTCGACGAGCTCCTTCAGCTCCTCAGGGCTGTGCATCAGCCTCCCGCTTCGCCTGGTCGATCGCCTCGATCAGATCCTTGGCGGCGGCATCGAACTCGGCGAGGAGATCGACCGCGTCCTCGAGCGACTCGCACGCCTCGAGCCTGCGCCGGAGCTCCTCCAGCCGATCGACCTTCTCCTGCAGGGTCACGCCGGCGCTCCGCGCGCAATGGTGCCGAGGATCCCGTTCACGAGGCGCCCTGCGTCCTCGGACGCGTATCGCTTCGCGAGCGTGACGGCCTCGTCGATCACCACCTCGAGCGGGACCGTACCTTCATCCAGCTCGTGGATGCCGATCCGAAGGATGTTGCGCTCGAGCGTGCCGAGCTGGCCCGCCGGCCAGTCCCCGGAGACCGCGGAGATCCGGGCGTCCAGCTCATCTGCGTGGGCGGCGACGGACTCGGCAAGCGTGCGCGCGAAGTCGTCGATCTCTCCCTCGTAGTTCGTCCCGATGGGTTGGCCGGTCAGGTCCCACTGGTAGAGGAGGAAGAGCGCGGTGCGGCGGGCTGCGCGACGGGATAGCGTCATTGCCCGTTCTCCTCGACGAACGAGGTCGTGTACTCGCCGCTCCGGAAGGCCTCGCTGCTCAGGACGTCCCGGGCGAAATCGCGCGTCGTGGCGACCCCCTCGACCTCGAGCTCGCCGAGCGCGCGGAGCCCGCGCTCGATCGCCGCCGGCCGGTCGGAGTCCCAGACGATCAGTTTCGCGATCAGCGAGTCGTACATCGGCGGGATGGTGGCGCCCGAGTCGACGTGGGTGTCGAGACGCACCCCGGGACCGCCTGGGACCCGCATCCGCTCGATCCGCCCCGGCGACGGGATGAAGTCGCGCTGCGGATCCTCCGCGTTGATCCGGATCTCGATCGCGTGACCGGAGCGCAGCGCGCGCCCGCCGGTCGCAAGCCGCTCCCCCGCCGCGATCCGCAGCTGCTCACGGACGATGTCGATTCCTGTCACGAGCTCGCTCACCGGGTGCTCGACCTGGAGCCGCGCGTTGAGCTCGATGAAGGCAAACGACCCGTCCGGGCCGACGAGGAACTCGAGCGTCCCCGCATTCGTGTACCCGGTTGCGACGCAGGCGCGCTCGGCCGCCGCCTCCATCTCCTCGCGCAGTTCGGGCGTCAGTGCCGGCGACGGCGATTCCTCGATCAGCTTCTGGTGACGCCGCTGGATCGAGCACTCGCGCTCCCCGAGGGTGAGCACGCCGCCCTCCGCGTCGGCGAGCACCTGGATCTCGACGTGGCGGGCTGGGACGAGCGCCCTTTCGATGTAGAGGCTGCCGTCGCCGAAGGCGGCGTCCGCCTCGGCCGATGCGGTCGCGAACGCCTCGTCCAACTCGGCGGCCGACCGGACCAGCCGCATCCCGCGACCGCCCCCGCCGGCCGCAGCCTTGAGCAGGAGCGGGAAGCCGATCTCGGGTGCCACCTGTCGGGCCTGCGCGAGCGTCGTCGCACCTTCCGTCCCCCGGACGAGCGGAACGCCTGCCTCGCGCATCGCGATCTTGGCCTGCACCTTGTCGCCCATCCGCGCCATGACGTCGGCCTCGGGGCCGATGAAAATGAGGTCGTTGTCGGTGCAGGCGCGGACGAACTCCGGCCGCTCGGCGAGGAAGCCGTATCCGGGATGGACGGCCTGGCAGCCGGTCGTCTCGGCGGCCGCGACGACCGAGGGGATCTTGAGGTAGCTGTCCCCGGCCGGCGGCGGACCGATACACACCGCGCGGTCGGCCATTCGCACGTGTAGCGCCTCGGCGTCGGCAGTCGAGTAGATCGCCACCGCCTCGATCCCCAGCTCGTGCAGCGCGCGGATCACGCGGACGGCGATCTCGCCGCGGTTCGCGACCAGGACACGGGTGAACACGCTAGAGGCCGGGCGGGCGGCCGTTGACGGGATCGAGCTCGAACAGGAGTTGCCCGTACTCGACGGGCTGGCCGTTCTCCGGGTGGATGACCCTGACGATCCCCTCCTGTTCGGCCTTCACCTCGTTCATCAGCTTCATCGCCTCCAGGATGCAGAGCGTCTGGCCGATGCCGACGACATCGCCTTCCTGGACGAACGGCGGCGCGCCGGGCTGGGGCGCGCGGTAGAAGGTGCCGACCATCGGCGCCTCGATCCGGATCGTGCCCGGGTCGAACGGCGGTGCCGGCGGTGCGGCGGCGGTCGTCTCTTCCTCCGGGGACGGCGCCGGGGCGGTGGCCGCGGCGACGAGGCCTTCGGCGACCTCCGGCGTCCGCCTGACGGTGACGCGCAGGCCGGCGTCTTCGATCGTCACCTCGCCGACGCCCGACTCCTGGACGATCCGGACGATCTCACGGATACGCTCTGCGCGGCTCGCGTCCACGCCGATCCCCTCGAGCGAGTCCTGGGTGCCCCGGCCGCGGATCGTCCGCAGGAGCGGCTCGGCCTCGTCGCCGAAGAGGGCGAGGAGCAGCAGCTCTTCCTCGCTCGACGCGAGGCCCGCGTGCTGCTGGCGCAGCTCGTTCAGGTCGGGCGTGTCAGTCACGGCGGTGGAGCCGTCCGAGAGCAGCGAGACCGCGCGACGCACGCCGGGCGAGATCTCAGCCGGCGGGGAACCGAAGCCGCCCTCGAGGAGCGCGCGCAGCTCGTCGACGACCGTCTGGTAGCGCTCGGCCGCGAGGACGTGCACGAGCGCCTGCGACGCGAGCACCTGGCCGATCGGCGCCGCCAGCGGCGGCCAGCCCGCTTCCGCGCGGATCGTCTCGAGCTCGGCGATCACCTCGTCGAGCCGGTCGCCGGCGCCCTGCGTGCGGAGGTGGAGATCGATCGCCGCGACCAGGCCGGGCGGAAGGTTGTGTTCGGCGGCGCGCGTGGCGATCCGCGGCGCGAGCGGCGCGACCGGCTGGTCGCTGATGTGCTCGTCGACGAGGTCGGACGCCTGCCAGAGCGAGTCGGCGCCGACCCCGGTTTCGAGGCCTAGGCCGCCGAGCGCGCTCGCGACCGCCTCGCCGGAGGCCCGATGGAGGACGAGCGCGACCGGGTAGACGGTCGTCGCGATCAGGTCGGCGCCGGCGCGGGCCGCCTCGATCGCGGCGGCGAGGGCGCCGCCGCCGGCCCCCTGGCAGTAGAGGCCGACCGGGAGACTGCTCGCCTCCTGGACGGCCTCGACCAACTCCCGGACGCGGTGCGGCTCGAGCGACCCGGAGGGGTCGTGGATCAGCACTCGGGCTGCGCCAAGCTCGGGGAGCCGCTCGGCCTGGGCGACGAGCGTCTCCGTCTCGCCCGACGGGCCTGGACTGTAGACCAGGCCGGCGTCGAATTCGCGCTCGGCGGCGGTGATCGCCTCGCTCGCCTCGCGCAGGTTCGAGACGTCGTTGAGCGGATCGTGGAGCCGGAAGACGTCGATCCCGCTCTCGGCGGCAGTGGCGACGAACCGGCGGACGAAATCGCCGCCGACCGGCCGCGAGCCGACGAGGAAGCGGCCGCGCAGCGCCAGCGCGAGCGGCGTCTTCGTGCGGCCGCGGATCGCGCGGATCCGCTCCCACGGGCTCTCGACGCCGCGCTTGACCGCCGAGTCGAAGCAGCCCCCGCCGGAAACCTCGAGATAGGCGAAGCCGGCACCGTCGAGGATCGCAGCGAGGTCGAGCTGCGCGGAGGTCGGCATGACCGCGGCAAGCGGTTCCTGTCCGAGCAGGCGGATGGTCGTGTCGACGAGCGCCGGCACGGAGGGAGCCTACCGCCGCTCGCGCACGACCAGGGACGGAGGCTCCGGTGGAGAGATCGTCGCGCTTCCGTCACACATCTGGTGCCAGGCATTGGTTGTGGAAAACCGCCGGCCGACCGGTCCCAGTCGGAAGCCCCGGAGGCGCTCGCAGGGAAGATAGGTGCGTGGACGAGGGCCTCCGTCGGCGGCATCCTCGCGGCGAGCATCGTCGTCGCGTTCGGCGCGACACGAGCGGGTGTCCCCTCGCTCGTCGCGTTCCTCGGGCTCGGGATGCTGCTCGGGTCCCACGGGCTCGGCCCGTCGTCTCGTCGACCGACGTGCAGCCGTGTTTGCGACCCTGCGTTTCACGCACATCGGCCGACGCCTCGCCCGGACACTCGAGGCGAAGACCGGCGGGAACGACCCCATGGCGATCGCGTTGACAATCGGCCTGATCGACTGAATCGAGAAGCCGGACTACGGGCTCGGCGATCTCACGCTCCTCATCGTCCGCCAGTTGGGGCTCGGCCTGCTCATCGGCGTCGTCCTCGGCGTGGCGGCGACGTGGGGATTCGCACGCCTTCCGCATTCGATCGGAGCGTTTGCCCCGGTGGCCTCGGTTGCCGCCGGTGCGCTCTCGTTCGGGATTGCGGATGTAAGCGGGGGCAGCGGCTTCCGGCCGTTTCCCTGTCGGCCTTGCCGTCGGCAGCACGCCGTCCCGATTTCGCGGCCAGCTCGTCGCGTTCCACGAGGGACTTGCCTTCGTGGCCCAAGTGGTGATGTTCGTCGTGCTCGGTCTGCTGGTCTTCCCCCACGAGCTCGGAGCGGTCGCACTGTCCGGGCTCGCACTCGCGGCGCTCCTCGTGTTGCTGATCCGACCGATCGCCGTCTGGGTGTCGACCGCCTTCAATCGGTTCACGACGAGGGAACGGCGGCTGCTCGGC
>JBKOVQ010000199.1:0-3041 GCA_046723985.1 Actinomycetota bacterium
CGACGAGATCGCCGTAGAAGGTCGCTGCCTCGTCCACGTCGGCCGCGTACAACTCGTCCCAGGCGAACACTCCGGTCGGCGGCTCGGCGCTCCACGACATCAGGCCGAACGCCGCGCGCTGCGGATCAGCGAGGACCGCGAAGCGCAGGTCGTCGCCGACGCTCGCGGGGCCCATGTACGGCTCGGCGCCGAGCCCCTTCGCCTGCTCGACCTTCGCATCGACGTCGTCGACCTGGACGTACTGTAGAAGCGCGTCGCCGCGTCGACGTCGCTCGTGATCAGCTCGTGCCAGGTGATCGCACCGTCCATCGCTGGTCCCTTCCATGTCCGGGAATGACGAGGGCTCCGGCAAGCCACCACAGAGCGTATGCGAGCCAGGGCACTCCGATTGCATCGGTTTGGATAGCGAGCGCGAGGGTGGCGGCAAGAGCGGCGGCGACGCCGGCCGCCGCGCGGTCACCGGACCAGGCGGCGGCAACGAGCCCGACGAGCAAAGCGGCCGACCACGCGATGAAGAGGAGCGCGCCGGCGAGCCCTGTCTCAACGCCGAGCTCGGTGTAGTTCGACTCGCCGGCCTTCAGCGCCACGCCGAAACGCTGCGCGGTCGTTCCGGCGTTGCCGAGCCCATAGCCCTGTGGGTGGTGGACGACCGTCCTGATCCCGTCGCGGAGGCTGTCCAGGTGGCTCTTGATCGAGGGCTCGCCGAGGCTGACGGTGCCGGAGAGACCGCTCCGGCGCGGCAGCGGCCCCTTCGCCTTTGCCTGAGCCCGCTGGTAGGGCAGATCGGACGCGAACCAGTGGGTGCGCGGCGCGATCGTGTGGAAGATCGCCGCGAAGCCGAAGCCGACGGCTACGACGATGACCGCGCCGGCGAGCGGCCACCAGCGGCGGCGGGCGCCGGCGAGCACGACGAGCCCGATCGCCAAGGCGACGATCGACGACCGCGAGAACGTCCACAGGAGGCCGGCGGCGCAGAGCGCGGCAAGGACCACTGCGAGCGGTCGCAGCCGACGGACGGTCGCGAGGAGAAGCAGCGCGACGACGAGCATGTAGGCGGCCGCAAGCGGCGACACGAACGTCGACACCAGCCGACGGAAGAGTCCGCCGCTCGTGTTGAAGGCGAAGTTCTCCGGCAGCCCGCCCGGGCCATGGTAGTCGTAGCCGAGCTCGCGGTGGAAGTAGCCGACCGCGCCGGAGTGCCGCCACCACTCGATCGGCACGGAGTACACCTCGACGAGACCCCAGACCGCGACCGCGGCCGCGGCGCCCGCGATCAGCCACCGAATCCGACGGACGTCGAGCGCGACCGACCGGCCGAGGAAGTACGCCGCGACCAGGACGAGGTCGTGACGGATGCCGTAGAGGATCGCCCGCGTGCCGGCGTTCCCGTCCAGGGCGCTCTGGGGGAGGATCGCGTAGAGAACGACCACAGCCGCGTAGGCGAGGGCCAGCCAGTCGACCAGATGCGGCGTGAACGGCAGGCGCCGCGCGCGGATCGCCGCGACCGCGACGGAGAGGAGCGCGGCCGCCAGCAGGACCTCCTTCCACGCCTGGATCGCGTCGAGAGCGTGGCCGCGCACGCCGCCGCCGTAGAGCAGCGACATGACGATGTTGTGGAGAGGCAAACCGAGCACGAATGCGTAGAGCGCGACGATCGGGCGCCGGAAGACGGCAACCGCGGTGACGGCGAGAAGAACGCCGTAGACGGCGAGTGCGGCGGGCGTCATCGACGGGCGAGCCGCAGGAAGCGGTCCCGACAGGAGCGATAGGCCGAAGGCCCTTCGTCCTCGGAGACGACGCAGAGCCCGGCGTCGCCGAGTGCCCGCTCGAGCTCGGGGCGGGTGAGGCGATAGCCCCGGAAGGCCGCGCCGTGCTGGGGCCGTCGTGCTAGACGGACAAGCGGCGTGCGGAGCGCCCGGCGCGCCCGGCCGACCCAGCCCTCGAGCACCGGGACCTGGACGTAAGCCTCTCCTCCGGCGCCGAGCGCCCGCGCGAACTCGCGGAGGTACGAGCGGACGACGCCGGCGTCGGGCAGGTGCTGGAGGACGAGGTAGCAGACCAGCGTGTCCGCGATACCGTCGGCAACGCCGTCGAGTCGCTCGCCCGACACGAGCTGGAACCGGACGTTGGGTGCGGTCACGTTCGACCCGGCCTGCTCCAGCATCGCCGGCGAGACGTCCAGGGCGATCACCTGGTCGAAGCGCTCCGCCAGGGCGCCGGTCATCCGGCCCGGCCCGCAGCCAACCTCGAGGCAGGTGCCGCCGCGCGGATCGCCGCGGAGTCGTCCGAAGAGGCCCGCGAGCTCCTGCGCTCCGCGGGCCGGGTCGCCGACATACACCGCGGTCTCACCGGCGGAGAGGGCGTCCCACGTTCGGCGCATTTCCAAGCTCGGCAGAGGGTATCCCGCCGCCCCCGCGGAACCCAGCCGAGGAAACGTCACCCAAACGCGAAGCGACTTCGACCGGCCGGCCTCACCTTCTCGTCCGCAGGATCGGCCACTATCCTCGCTCCATGGTCGGCGCCGACCTTCGCCCTCGCGGGCCGTACTCGCTTGCGCTCTCGGCACGCGGCGGGTCAGACGCGACCCGGACCTTTCGAGACGGGATCCTGAACGCCGTCGTCCCCGGCGGACGGGGTGTCGCCTGGCAGCGACCCGACGGGACGATCTGCCTGCGCGCCACCTCCGAGCAGGCGCTCGACGAAGTCCGGTTCTGCCTGGGGATCGACGAGGACCACACGCCGTTCGTACTCCGCTTCCAGCGCGACCCGCTGCTCGGAGCGACCATCCGCCGGCTGCGCGGGCTGCGGCCGCTCCGGCTCGCGACGGTCGCGCATGCACTCCTCCGCGCCTTGTGCGGCCAGCTGATCCTCGCCAGCGAGGCGCGCGCGACGGAACGCCTGATCATCCGTGCTGCGACACAGCGCCGGGACGGCCTGAGCATCCCGCCGACGACGGCCGACCTCGCCCGCTTCTCCCCCGCCGACCTGCGCCGGCTCGGGCTCCACGCTCGCCGCGGCGCGACCCTCACCCGGCTCACCCG
>JBKOVQ010000236.1:0-2888 GCA_046723985.1 Actinomycetota bacterium
AGAGCGGTCCGGTCGATCTGGTCTTCGACACTCGTGGCGGCGAGGTCCCCGCTGGCGAGCGCGTGGTCACGATCGCAGAGGAGATGCCGGGCGCGATCTACTTCATCGTCGAACCCGACCACGAGCAACTGCTGGAGTTGACAGCGCTCGCGGACGCAGGCGAGCTTCGCGCGGAGGTCGACTCGGTTTTTCCGCTCACGGAGGCCCGGGCGGCGTTCGAGCGAGTCGCGGGCCGCGGGAAGCGCGGCAAGGTCGTGCTCGAGGTTGGCACTGACTAGCCGGCGGGTGCGGCCGTGACCTCTGCCGTGGATGCATCGAACTCCGAGCGTCCACCGTGACGCCGCAAGGGGCACAGCTCCATCTATCGAACGCCAACGGACCGCCTGCACCATGAACAAGAAGAAGCGAGACTAGCTCGGGGGGGTCATTCCCGTACCGCTCGCCCAAGTGTTGAGGCGGCATCCGGCGTGTAACTACAGAGTTGTCTTTATCCCTTACTACCTCCAAGCGATAGTACGCTCGCCCAGCCTTGCTTCCTCGCGCCTGAACGACGTAGCGCTACGTCATGTGCCGCCGGCCGCGGCTTTGTCGTCTACTCCTCGCCGCGAACGGGTTCGTCTACGTTGGTGTGGAGGGCGAGATGCTTACGCCAATCCGACACAGCGCTCCTACCGGGATAGGCTCTTAGTACGAAGCCGAGCGCCAGCGGGCCGCGGTTTGACGCCATAGGCGAGCACCTCATCCTTGATCTCGGCTGCGGTTCTTGCTCGGGGCTGGCAGAAGTTCGGGTGGGAGAGCGGCGGGAAACGCGGCGACGATGAAGGCGAAGAGGCAGAAGACGCCGAGCGCATGAGCCCAGGCTGCGTCGGCGACGGTGAGGAATCCGATCCCGGCCACGAAGCAAGCGATCGCGAGCCGTGGCAGCAGCCCTGGTGCGAGTGCGGTGAGCAGGGAGCGCGCCTGGGCCGGCCGCTCGGGCACGCTCTTGCCACGGCCGAGGTCTCCGCCGAGCACGAGTCGAAAGAGCAGCGCGAGCGAGGGGAAGAGGATCGCCGCTCCTGCGAGCACAGCGACGGTCACTGCCACGAGCGTGTCTCGGCCTGCGGCCGCCTCTCGAACTGTCAGTCCCTCGAGGAAGACCGGCGATTGCGCGAGTGCCCAGCCGGCGATGATCGCGGCGACGGCGAGCGCCGCGGTGTAGCGGGATGCCTCATACCGCTTCCACCAGACGAGCGCGAGCGTCGCGCAGCCGGCAACGATCGAGGCGATCAGGCCGACCAACCCTCTGCCCTCAACGAGACGGTGGTAGAGCGGCTGAGCGTCGGAGCGCAGTACGGCCACGCCGGCGAGCGCGATCGCCCCGCTGACCAGACCAGCCGCGAGCGCGCGGGTGCGGAACTTCCGCTCGAGCCCTTGTTCGCCCAGCCGGGCGGCGTCCGCGCAGAGGAAGACGGCGGCAAGGTACGCGGCGGTCACGACGGCGAGGACGCCGATCAGAAGCGAGGTTGGGTTGAGCCAGCTCGAGAACTGGTCGCCAGCGGCGTTCCCTACCGGCACGCGACGGGAGGCGATCCCGCCGACGACCATGCCGAGGGCGAGCGGGGTCAGGATCGAGGAGAGGGAAAAGGCGGTGTCGATCGCGCGCAACTCGCGCGGCGTCGACGCTCCTTCGCGCAAGGCGTAGGCGGTGCCGCGGAAGATGATCCCGACCGCGGCAATGAAGAGCGGGATCGAGAGCGTCGAGGCGATCGATCCAAACCCAGCCGGGTACGCGGTCCAGACGACGGTGATCACGAAGATGAGCCAGACGTGGTTCGCCTCCCAGACCGGGCCCATCGCGCGGTGGGCGTGGTCGCGGATCGAGGCGGCATCCGGCCCCTTTCCCGCGGTCAGCTGCCACCATCCGGCGCCGAAGTCGGCTCCCGCGAGCACCGTGTAGAAGGCCAGTCCGATGAGCGCGAAGAGCAGCGGGAGTTCGTAGAGATGCACGATCAGGGCTCCTCGGAGGCGACGCGCGCCGGATCGGACGGAGCGCGGGCGAGGCGAAGGAGGATCCAGGCGAGGGCGACCGCGAGCCCGAGGTAGACGAGCGCGAGGGTCGCGTAGCCGACGGGAATGCCGCCGGCGCCTGTGACGGCCTCGGAGGTGCGCATCACCCGGTAGACGACCCAGGGCTGCCGGCCGACCTCCGTCGTAACCCAGCCACAGATCAGCGCGACGACCGAGAGCGGCCCGGCCGCAACGAGCGCACGGTAGAACCACCGCGACTCCGGCAGCCGCTTGTGCCGCCAGCGAACGGCGAGAAAGGCGAGCCCGAGCAGGGCGAGCAGTGTCCCGATCCCGACCATCGTCTGAAAGGCGATGCGGACGACATTGACGGGCGGGCGCTCGTCCGCCCGCACGGCGTCGAGGCCGGCGACCTTTGCGTTCGGGTCGTGGTAAGCGAGTAGGGAAAGCAACCGCGGGATGGGGATCCCGTACTCGACCCGGCCATCGCTGTACCGGCCGAGCAGGTGCACGGGCGCCCTCCGTCTCGTCTCGCCGAGCCCTTCGAAGGCAGCGAGCTTGGTCGGCTGTGCACGGGCCACCTCACGCCCGTTCCAGTCGCCGACGAGCACCTGCACCGGCGCACAGAGCGCGGCGACGGCGAGCGGGATCGCGAGCGCGGTGCGCTCGTAGCGGCCCCAGCGCCCGCGCAGGCGCGCGGCTGCGTAGGCGGCCGCGAGGAGGAAGCCGGTGACCATGTAGCCGGCCAGATACATGTGCACGAGCTCGTGCCAGAAGTAGCTGTTGCCAAAGAGTGCTTGGACGGGATGTACATCGACCGCTTTGCCCTCGCGTAGATGGAAGCCGGTCGGGTGGTTCATCCAGCCGTTGACCGAGATCAC
>JBKOVQ010000123.1:0-9532 GCA_046723985.1 Actinomycetota bacterium
GTGGTGGGCCTTCCTCGTCATCGGGATCGTGGTCGCAATCGACGTTTCGCGGACGGTGACCTCACGCCGCACCGCGCGGCGGTTCGGGAGTGCCGTGCTGCTCTCCAACGCCCTCCACTTCGGGAGCGACCTGGCCGGCTCGCTGGCGGTGCTGATCGGACTGGTCGGCGTTCGCGCCGGGTGGCCGGAGGCGGATTCGGTGGCGGCGCTGTTCGTGGCGGCGCTCGTGCTGACGGCCGCGCTGCGGCTGATGCGGCGCAACATCGACGTACTGATGGACCGAGCGCCGGCGGATGCGGAGGCTGCGGCACTCCAGGCGATCGAGGCGATCCGGCCGGCGGTTCGGATCCGGCGGCTGCGCATGCGCTCCGCGGCGGGTCGGCACTTCGCCGACGTCGTGATCGCCGTCTCGCCTTCGGCAGCGGTCGGCCAGGGTCACGCGGCTGCGGACGCGGTCGAAGCCGCGGTGGAGCGGGCGTTGCCGAACACGGACGTCGTCGTCCACGTCGAGCCCACCGAGGAGGACGCGGTCGTTCGTGAGCTCGCCTACGCCGCGGCGATGAAGGTGCGCAGGGTGCAGGAGATCCACAACGTCGCGGTGCTCCAGGTCGACGGTCGCACAGAAGTCTCGCTCCATCTGAAACTGCCCGCCGACCTGTCGCTCGAGGAGGCGCACGGGATCGCCACCGACGTCGAGCGGGCGATCAAGGAGTCGGTCCCGGGCGCGGACGCGGTGCAGACCCACCTCGAGCCCCTGTCCGAGGAGGCGGAGGGGCGGACGACCGCCGATGCCGAGGTCGCTCCGGATGTGGAGGCGGTGAACCGGATCGTGGTCGGCCGGACGGGCGAGCGGCCCCGCGAGCTTCGCTTCCTGAGCACCCGCGACGGGCGGGTGCTCTTCCTCACGCTCGGCGTCGACGGATCGGTGCCGCTCGACGAGGCCCACCGGCGGGCCAGCGAGATCGAGGAGGAGATCCGCGCCGCGCTGCCCGCAATCTCCGAGATCATCGTCCACACCGAGCCGTAAGGGACAGTCCCCGGGGACTAGGCTCACCGCGTGACGCTCTGCATGTTCAGCCCCAGGAAGCTGGATCTGGAACGTGGCTGGCCGGGCCGGATCGAAGGCGATTGCGTGATCCAGCTCGCCGCGCAGACGTTGCAATCGTTCTTCACCGGAGGCGGCACGGCCCGTGAGCACGCCGAGTACCCAGTTGACGACGTCGTCCTCCGCGCGCCCGTCCTCCGCCCGCCGTCCGTCCGCGATTTCTACGCCTTCGAGCAGCACGTGCGGACGGCGCGCGAGTTGCGTGGGCTCGAGGTGCCGGCGCAGTGGTACGAGCAGCCCGTCTTCTACTTCTCGAACCCGGCTGCGATCTTCGGGCCGGAGCAGGAGATCCCGTACCCGGAGGGGAGCGAGGAGCTCGACTACGAGCTCGAGGTGGCGGCGATCGTCGGAGACGGGGGCACGATCGGCGGCTTCACCGTCATGAACGACTGGTCGGCACGCGACCTCCAGCGGGCGGAGATGAAGGTCGGCCTCGGCCCTGCGAAGGGCAAGGACTTCGCCACGTCACTCGGCCCGGTCGTCGTCACGCCGGACGAGTTCGACGGATCGAGCGCCGTGATGGTCGCGCGCGTCAACGGCGAGGAGCGATCCCGTGGACAGTTGGCCGACATGCATTTCTCGTGGGAGCGGATCGTCGAGCAGGCGGCCCGGAACACGCGCCTCTTCCCGGGCGACGTGCTCGGCTCCGGGACGGTCGGGACGGGCTGCATCCTCGAACACGGTGACGGCCGATGGCTCGAGCCCGGGGACGTGGTCGAGCTGGAGGTGGAGGGGATCGGCGTGCTGCGAAACACGGTCGGCCCGCGCCGTGGGTGACATTGCGGTCGTCGGGGCCGGTCTCAACGGCCTTGCGACCGCCTGGGCCCTGCGCCGGGGAGGTCACGACGTCGTCGTCTACGAGCAGTTCGAGCTCGGCCACACGCGCGGCTCGAGTCACGGTGCGACCCGGATCTTCCGGCTCGCCTACCCGGAGGCGGAGTGGGTGCGGCTGGCGCAGGAGGCGCTCGAAGGGTGGCGAGAGCTCGAGCGCGAGAGCGGGGAGGAGCTGCTCCTCCTCAGCGGCCTGCTCGAGCTGTACCACGAGGGCGTCGTCAGCTCGCAGGCGGCGCTCGAGGAGTGCGGGGCCGAGTGCGAGCTCCTCACACGCGACGAGGCAGAGGCCCGTTTCGGGGTCTTGGCCGCGCCCGACGCGAACGTGCTCTACCAGCCCGCCGCCGGCGTCGTCTACGCCGAACGCGCGCTGCGTGCGTTCGCCCGCGGCCTTGACATCCGGGAGGGCCATCGGGTCGAGTCGCTGGACGACCTCGACGAGCCGGTGGTCGTCGTGACCGCCGGGCCGTGGGCGCGTCGACTGCTCGCTCCGGCCGGCATTGACGTCCCGGTGGTCGAGACGCGCGAGACGGTGGCGTACTTCCGGCTCGAGGGGCCAGCGCCGTCCGTGGTCGCGGAGGTGGTCACCCGTGGCCACGGGTTCTATGCGTTGAGCGACCCCGAGTTCGGGCTCAAGGTCGGCAGCCATATGCGCGGAAAGCCGTCCGACCCGGACGAGGAGAAACTTGCGGACCCCGACCTGGTGCGCGAGATCGCCGACTGGACGGCCGAGCGCTTCCCGCGCGCGGACCCCGAGCCGGTGCACGCGGAGTCGTGCTTCTACACGACCACCGACGACGAGCGGTTCATCCTGGAGCGCCACGGCCGGATCGTGGTCGGCTCTGCCTGCTCGGGCCACGGGTTCAAGTTCGGCCCGGCGACGGGAACGCGAATCGCGGCGCTCGCGATCGAAGCGCTCGGCTAACTAAGCTTCGCCCATGCCGATGTACCACCGGCTGGGGGACGTTCCCCGCAAGCGGCACATCCAGTTCCGCGACAACGGGACCCTGCTGAACGAAGAGGTGTTCGGGCTCGAGGGGTTCTCCGGGAACGAGTCGATCCTCTATCACCTCCAGTCGCCGGTCCGGATCCGCGAGCTCGGCGACTTCGAGCCGATCGTCCGCGACGAGTGGGTGCCCGATGCGCACGCGCACCGGCACTTCAAGACCTACGACGCCACACCGGAGGGCGGCGACCCGATCTCCGCCCGGCATCTGCTGATGTGGAACCAGGACGTCGAGATCTCACTCGCCCGGCCGACCGAGCGGATGGAGTTCTTCTACCGTAACGGCGAGGGCGACGAGGTGGTCTTCGTCCACGAGGGTTCGGGAACGCTGGAGACGATCTTCGGCGACGTGCCCTACCGCGAGGGCGACTACATCGTCATCCCGCGCGGGACGACGTACCGGTTCGCGAACGGTGGTCCCGAGCGGCATCTCGTCTTCGAGTCGCCCGGGCTCGTCGAGATCCCCCGCCGCTACCGCAACGAGTACGGCCAGCTACTCGAGCACGCGCCGTTCTACCACCGCGACATCCACCCGCCGACCGAGCTGCGGACGCACCGCGACCGGGGCCAGCACCTCGTCAAGGTGCGGGTCCGCGACGGGTACCAGACCTACGTCCTCGACTACCACCCGTTCGACGTGGTCGGCTGGGACGGTTACGTCTATCCCTGGACGTTCAACATCGAGGACTTCGAGCCGATCACCGGGCGGATCCACATGCCGCCCCCGTCGCACCAGACCTTCCAGGGGCAGAACTTCGTCATCTGCTCGTTCTGCCCGCGGAAGCTCGACTTCGACCCGCTTGCGATCCCGATCCCCTACGTCCACTCGAACGTCAACTCGGAGGAGATGATCTATTACGTCTCCGGCAACTTCTCCTCGCGCAAGGCAGTGGACGTCGGTTCGGTCACGCTGCACCCGTCGGGGATCCCGCACGGCCCTCACCCCGGGCTCGCGGAGAAGTCGATCGGCCTGACGGAGACGCACGAGCTGGCGGTCATGTGCGACACCTTCCACCCGCTGCGGCTGACGAAGTTCGCGCGCGATCTCGACGACGGCACGTACGCATACTCCTGGTACGAGGAGCCGGGAGCCGGCACGCCTGATCAGGACCCGGCGGGAGTCACATCGCACCTCTGAAACTGGTCCTGGACTGGGACGGGACCGTGACGGAGGTGGACAGCCTCCACATGGTGCTGCTCGAGTTCGGTGACGTCGCGGTCTACGAGCAGGCCGAGGACGATCTCGGCCGGAACATGACGCTCCACGAGGTGATCGGGCTCGAGTTCTCGACCGTCCGCGCGCCGCTCGAGCAGGTGGCGGCGTGGCTGGTCGAGAACGTGCGCATCCGGCCGGGATTCCACGAGCTGGTCGAGCGGTTCCAGCCGCTGGTCGTCTCGAGCGGCTTCCACGAATTGATCGAGCCCGTGCTCGCCCGGGAGGGGGTCCAGGTCGACCTGCGTGCGAACCGGCTCGATCTGCGACCGGACGGCTGGCGCGTGCTGTGGCGGGACGAGACCGTTTGCTCCGTCTGCGGCGAGGCGTGCAAGCGCGCCCTGGTCGCGTCGAACGGGCCGTTCGTCTACGTCGGTGACGGCTACTCGGACCGCTGCGTCGCGCTCGCCGCCGAGCGGGTGTTCGCCCGCGACGGGCTGGCGGCGTACCTGGACGAGCGGCGGGTCGCGTACGAGCGCTTCGCGGACCTGAGCGACGTGGCGGCCTCGCTCGCCTAGTTTGCGACGGCGCCGGAGGGCTTCAAGGCAACGTGGCGGCGCCTCCGCGACGAGGTCATCGGCGAGACGATCGCGCCGATCCTCGCTCGCCGGCTTGAGTCGGAGATCCGCTGTGCCCATACCGGCCCGAGCAGCGTCCGGAGCTTCGGCACACCTCTACCTACTATCCGGTCAAGGAGGAGGGTCTCTCCGTCGAGTTGGTCAAGGAGATCCCGATTCGCGAGAACCTATTCGTCGCCAGCACAAAGATCGTCCCGCGCCTGCCGAGGCCGAGCACGGCCGGGTCGGTCTTCGTCTCCTGGCCGCCGCCGTCCACGAAGACGAAGTCGAAGGGGGCGTGCGGCGGGAGTACTTCGCGCCAGTCGCCCTCGAGCGCCGTGACGTTGCCGACGCACGCCAGCTCCGCGACGGACCCGGCTCGGACCGGGTCGAGCTCGACCGTGACCAGGCTCTCGGCCCCCGCGGCGATCGCACGTGCGCCTCCCCGAACGCGGTCCCGATCTCCGCCGCGCGTCGGCCGGCGGCGAGCGCGCGCAGAAGCGTGTGTACCTCCGTAATCGGCGAGCCGCCTGCGGTCACGTCGCCATGATGCCCTCGTGCCGCTGATCGCGATTCCCCAGCCCTACGACTTCGAGATCTCGACCGAGCGCTTCCGAGCGTTCGGGCCGGATCTCGCCAACCTCTGGCACGAGGGCGGGCTGCACCGCGTGGTCGACGGCCGCGAGGTCAGGATCGAGGCGACGCCCGGCGGCGTCCTCGTCGAGCCGCTCGACGACCGCATCGAGCGCGAGATCTCGGCGCTGCTCGGTCTTCCGTTCGACCTCGAGACGTTCTACCGCGGCGCGAGCGATCCGGTCGTCCGGGACCTCGTAACGAAGCTCAGCGGCTTCCGGCCGCCGCTCGCGCCCGACCCGTTCGAGAGCCTGGTCACGTCGATCAGCGCCCAGCAGGTCTCGCTCTTCGCCGCGTTCGCGATCCGCAATCGCCTGATCGAGCGGTTCGGCGAGCGCGGCGAGCACGCGTATGAGTTCCCGGCTCGTGAACGGTTGGCGGCGGGGGACGAGGGAGAGCTCTTCTCGCTCGGCTTCTCACGACGCAAGGCCGAGTACGTCGTCGGGCTGGCGCGTTCGGATCTGGATCTCGACGGGCTCGCGGAACTCCCCGATGCGGAGGTGAAGGCACGGATCACCGCCGTGCGCGGACTGGGCGAGTGGACGGCCGACTGGTTCCTCGCCCGCCACCTGGCGCGGCCGCGCGCGTGGGCTCCCGGCGACCTCGGCGTGCGGAAGGCGATCGCCGCGTTCTATGGTGTCGGTGACATTCGCTCCGTCGTCCAGCGCTTCGACCCCTTTCAGAACTTGACCATCCACTACCTGCTGACCGGCGCGAGGGTGCTGGGATGACAGTAAGGCGCGCGACCGAGGCCGACCAGCCGGCGCTCCGCGAGCTGTGGGAGGAATTCGAGGCTGAGGTGCCAGCGCCGCCCGAGTTCGTCGAGACCTGGGACGAGGAGTGGCAGGACGTCGCGGCCGACATCGGCGGGCGCGGGGTGGTCTACGTCGCCGACGACGACGAGGGGGTGCTCGGATCCGTCCGCGCGACCATGCTGCCCGGTGATGTCTGGCACATCGTGTTCGCGCACGTCCGCCCGCGTGCACGGCGCCGGGGTGTCCTCAAACGGCTGATGGCGTCGGTGCTCGACGAGGGCCGCAGGCGCGGCTCCACCCGCGTCACCCTCGACGTGATGTCGGCCAACAGCGCCGGGGTCGCGGCGTGGAAGCGGCTCGGCTTCGAGACCGAGAAGCTGTACATGTCCGCGCCGCTCGACACCGTCGCCGCGCGAGTAGGAGACGCGGAGCGGCCGCCGTCGTACGGGGCGCTGTACGTGCAGACCGACGACCACGACGTCGTCGAGCAGACGGTCGCGAAGTACCTGCCGCGGATCGGCCGGTCGGCGAACACGGCGATCGCCCAACCGCGAAACGGCTGGACGCGGGTCGACGACGAGCTGTGCAGCCGCGACCCGAAGGCGCTCCGACGCCTCGGCTACGAGATCTCGTCGGCGCTCGGCGCGGTCGTGCTCACGCTCGGCGTCGAGGAGGGCGCGGTCGTCCGCTACGCCCTCATGGACCGTGGCGGGATCGCGGACGAGTACGCCTCCGTGCCCGATTACTTCGGCGAGCTCCCACCCGGCGACATCGTCGCCCTCGGCGCCAACCCCACGGTCGCGCACCGGCTCACGGGCGCCGACCCGGTACGGATCCGCGCCGTCGCCCGGACAGCGTCCTCGCCCGACGAGCTGCCGCCGCCCGACGAGTTGCTCGCGCAGCTGACCGAGGCCTTGGGGGTAGGCTCAGGCGAGTGACCACGCTCTACGACGCCGACCGCTGCCCCTACTGTGCCCGCGTCCGCATCGCCCTCGCCGAGAAGGGTGTCGAGTACGAGACGGTGACGATCGACCTCCAGGACCGGCCCGAGTGGATCTACGAGAAGAACCCGCTCGGCAAGGTGCCCGTGCTCGAGGAGGACACGTTCGTCCTGCCCGAGTCGGACGTGATCAACGAGTACCTCGAGGATCGCTACCCGCACCTGGCCCTGCTGCCGGCCGACCCGGCCGCGCGCGCGCGCGTCCGGCTCGCGATCGAGCGGTTCGACGTCAATCTCGGGAACGCGTACTACGCCTACCGCCGGGGAGAGGACGGTGCAGCCGATCGGCTCGCCCATTGCCTCTCGCTGCTGGACCGGGGCGTTCCGGAGTGGCCGTTCGAGTACGGGCTCGCCGACATCGCCTACGTGCCCTGGCTGATCAGGCTCCGCGGCCTGCTCGGGGTCGAGCTCCCGGAGCGGCTCGCCGCCCGGCTCGAGGAGCTCGCCGAGCGCCCTGCGGTCGCCGCCGAGGTGGACGTCGTCGCCGCGCTCGCAAGATGAAGATCGCGTTCCTGCATGCGCTCCCGTTCGACGGCCGGATGTGGGAACCGCAGCTCGACGCCTTCGGCGCGGAGCACGATGTGCAGGCGCCGACGCTGTACGACCTCGGGTCGAACTTCGACGAGTGGGCGCTCGGCGTCCTTCAGGCGGTGCCCGGGCGTTTCGTCGCCGTCGGCGCGTCGATGGGCGGCTACACCGCCGCCGCCATCGCGCGCCTCGCGCCGGAGCGCCTCGAGGCGATCGTCATGGTCGGCTCGCGCGCAGATGCCGACCCGCCCGAGCGTAGGCCGCTGCGCGAGGAATGGATCCGGATCGCCCGCGAGCAAGGTGGCGAGGGGCTGTGGCAGGCGCAGGCCAAGGACTTCTTCGCTGTCGACACTCCGTGGGAGATCGTCGAGCGTGGCCACCGGATCGCGATCGAGCAGGACCCGGCGGCGCTCGAGCGGGCGGTCGTCGCGATCCGCGACCGGCCCGACTCGACCGAGGCGGTGACGAACGGCCTGCCGCTCCTGGTCGTCGCCGGCGACGCCGATCCCTTGATCCCGCCGGCAGTCGAGGAACAGCTCGCGGCCGCGTCGCCGAACGGCCGCGTCGAGATCCTCGAGCGCTGCGGGCACGTGCCGAGCATGGAGCAGCCCGACGCGTTCAACGGCATCCTCTCCGCCTTCCTAGCGACGCTGTGACGGCGCTTCCGCCAGTCGTGGATGCGGTCTGGGTGGCGGAGCACCTGGGCGAGGAGGGGCTCCTGCTCGCCGACGTCCGCGGGCCGAACGCGCATATCCGCGGGCATCTGCCGGGCTCGATCCCGCTCGTGCTCGGCTCGCCGGCGCCCGTCACGGACCGCGCGGTGCTCGAGGAGCTCGCGGCTGAGGTCGGCCTCCGTCTCCGCAGGCATGGGGTGACCGGGGAGGAGCGTCTCGTTCTCTACGACGGCGGCGACTGCATCGGCGCCGCGGCATCGTACCAGCTGGCCGAGCTCGCCGGGCATCCAGCGGTGGCGGTGATGGCAGGCGGTCTCGCTTCGTGGCAGGGCGAACTGGAACAGGGGGTGGTTGAGCTGGACAGGAACCGGAACGAGCTGGATCCTCGATTCGACGCCGTGCCGACCGTCGAGGAGGTCGCCGGGCGGCTTGACGATCCCGAGTTGACGGTTCTCGACGTGCGGAAGACGGATGAGTTCACCGGGAAGGGCGGCTACCCGTGCGATCCTCGCCAGGGGCACATCCCAGGTGCCCGCCACCTCGAGGTCGGCGAACTGTTCGCCGCACCGGGCCTGCCGAAGCCGGCCGAGGAGATCAGAGCCCTGGTCGGTCTCCCCGAGAACGCCGAGATCGTCGCGTACTGCCACTCCGGTTCGCGCTCCGCGCTCGCAGCGATGGCGCTCCGTTCGGCCGGCTACCGGGCGCGAAACTACACCGGCTCCTGGCACGAGTGGTCGCGCCACGACGACCTGCCGATGGGGCGCTAGCCCCGAACCGCGGGCCGGGACACGAGGAGTACCGTACGGAGATGAGCCGCCGCCCAGCGGCCTTGCCGGCAGCAGCCGCGGTCGCAGTTGTCGTCTTCCTCGCGGCCGTTGCCGCCGGACAGTCGTTCGATCGCACGGCCGGATTGGCTCCGCGCGTCCAGGAGTACTCGGTCCCGCCGGGATCGTCGCCACATGACGTCGCGCCGGCGCCCGACGGGACGGTCTGGTACACGGCCCAGGCAGCCGGCAAGCTCGGCCGCCTCGTCCCGGCGGACGGAACGGTGCGTGAGGTCACGCTCGGAGAGGGATCCGCGCCTCACGGCGTGATCGTCGGGCCCGACGGCGCGCCGTGGGTGACCGACGGCGGGCTGAACGCGATCGTACGGGTCGACCCGCAGACGTTCGCCGTCCGCCGCTATCCCCTGCCGCCGTCGAGCGGCTTCGCGAACCTGAACACGGCGAC
>JBKOVQ010000120.1:0-7107 GCA_046723985.1 Actinomycetota bacterium
GTTCATCAGCTCGGGGATCCAGGGGGAGCTCGTGCCGGTCGCGCTCGGGGTCGCGCTCGCGAAGAAGCTACGCGGGGAGAACGGGATCGCCGTCGTCTTCATCGGCGACGGCACGCTCGGCCAGGGCGCGCTGTACGAGTCGATGAACCTGGCCTCCCTGTGGGGTGTCCGCCTGCTGATCGTGCTCGAGGACAACGAGATCGCGCAGACCACCCCCTCATCGGTCGGCGTCGCCGGCGACATGCTCGCCCGCGCGGAGGCGTTCGGGATCGACGCCGCCCGGCTCGAGGGGGCCGACGCTCCCGCTCTCCAGGAGGACTTCGCCGCGCTCGTCGATGCGATGCGCGGCCGTGAGGCCCCCATCTTCCGGGTCGTCCGCACCGTCCGGCTCGGCCCGCACAGCAAGCGCGACGACGAGCGCCCTCCGGAGGAGATGGCCGAGCTGTGGACGCGCGACCCGGTCACCCGCCTCGCCGCGACGCTCGATCCCGCCGACGCCGAGCGCGCCGACGACGACGCCAGAGCCCAGCTCGAGCAGGCGATTGCGTTCGCAGAAGCGAGTCCGGAGCCTGACCAGCTCTCGCACCTCGGCGACGTCTACCCGCCCTTCGACGAGGCGGCCGCCGCGCGCCCGTGGGCGAGACCCGCCGAGCAGCCGCGCGTGGTCGAGAGCCTCAACCAAGCGTTCCACGACCTGCTCGAGAGCGACGCCGACGTTCACATCTTGGGTCAGGACCTGCTCGACCCGTACGGGGGTGCGTTCGCGGTGACAAAGGAACTCTCGACCCGCTTCCCGGATCGGATCCACCCGACGTCGATCAGCGAGACGGCGATCGTCGGCAGCGCGACCGGCTTTGCGCTCGAGGGCGGCAAGGCGGTCGCGGAGATCATGTTCGGTGACTTCGTCGCCCTCGCCGCCGACCAGCTGGCGAACAGCGCCGCGAAACACCACTACCTCTCGCAGGGCAAGGCCTCGGTGAACCTGGTCGTCCGCGTGCCGATGGGTGGTGGTCGCGGCTACGGGCCGACGCACAGCCAGAGCCTCGAGAAGATGTTCTTCGGCATCCCGGGCCTGCGCGTCGTCGCCGTTTCGAGCTTCGTCGACCCATACGCCCTGCTCTGGAACGCGGTCGAGGCTGATCCAGGCCCGGTGCTGTTCGTCGAGAACAAGGCCGTCTACGCGGAGCGCGTCCGGCAGCCGCACGACGGGCTCGTCGACCACTTCTCCGTGCGGACGACCAGCGGCGTCTATCCCAACGTCCGCCTCAGCCCCATCGGGTTCGAGGATCCCGAGCTGACGGTGATCGCCTACGGGCGCTGCGCGTCGCTGGCCTGGGAGCCCGTTCGCCAGCTGTTCATCGAGCGCGAGCTGGCCGCCGACCTCTGCGTCGTTTCGCAGCTGTCGCCCCTCGAACTGGACGGGATCCTGCCCTCGGCATCGGCGTCCGAGTGCGTCGTCACGGTCGAGGAGGCGCCCGGGGAGGCGGGCTTCGGCGCGGAGGTCGCGGCCCGGCTGTCCGAGGCCGGCTTCCGCGGCCGCTTTGCCCGGATCGCGGCCGGGGCGTCGCCGATCCCGGCGGCGAAGAGCCTCGAGGACGTCGTCCTCCCGACGAGCGAGTCGATCCGGCGCGAGCTCGAGCGGCTGGCGGTCGAGAAGGGCGCCCTCACCGCCAGAGGCTAGGCTCGCAGCGGCATGGGCGCGATCCTGGTCATGTACCACTACGTCTGCGACGCAGACGACCATGCTCATCCCGGCCTCGGGGCGTGCTCGGTGGCCGACTTCGCCGGGCAGGTCGAGCATCTTCTTCACCACTACGAGCCGCTGGAGCCGGACGCGCTGCTCGCGGCTATCCGCGACGGGTCGCCGATCCCCGACGGCTTCGTCCTCACCTTCGATGACGGCACCCGCGACCACTGGGATAACGCCCTTCCCGTCCTCGAGCGACACGGGCTGCGCGGGATCTTCGCGCCGATCGGGCTGCCGCACCTGCACGGCCGGATCCCGTTCGTCCAGAAGAACCAGTTCGTCCGCGGGCGCCTGGGCGAGGACGGGTTGCCGGACGCGTACCTCGCCGCCGCCGCCGAGCTCGCGGCCGAGGTGGACGTGGCGGGGATCATGGCCAACGCGCCGATCGGCGACTACCGCCGGGGGACGGAGAAGTACCTGCGCTTCAAGTACGCCTCCAACCACCTGATCCCACGTGATGTTTCGGAGCGCATCATGGACCGCCTGTTCGCCGAGCATGTCTCGCCGGACGAGGCGGGCTTCATCCGCAAGCTATACCTCTCCACCGACGAGATCGTCGAGCTCTGCCGCCGGGGCCACACGATCGCCGCGCACTCGATAAGCCATCCGTCGCTTCCGCAGCTCGAGGAGAATGAGCAGGAGCGCGAGATCGCCGGCTCCGTCGAGTGGCTCCGCGGGCTGCTTGGAGAGCCAATCGCCTGGTTCAACTACCCCTACGGCAACCACGACGACCGCTCGGAGCGCGTGTGCGAGCGGCTTGGCCTGAGTATCGCCTACTCGACCAAGCCGCCGGCCGCCTGGGTCTCGCACGACGATCGCTTCCGCGTCCCGCGCGTGGACACCTGCTTCCTGCCCGTGACCGGCGATGCCGAGCCGGCCGTGCTCGCGGGCGAGATCGTCTGATGCCGACGCCGATCGTCGTCCCGAAATTGAACGAGAACGACGACGAGGTGATCGTGGTCGAGCTCGCCGACGGCTACGTCCAGCCTGGGCAGCCGCTCTTCTCGGTCGAGACGAGCAAGGCGGTGCAGGAGGTCGAGGCGGAGGGTGCCGGGTTCGTGCTCTGGGCCGCCCAGGTGGGCGACCGGGTCGGGATGCTCGCCGAGCTCGGCTGGCTGTTCGCGACCGAGGAGGAGCGGGACGCCTGGGGCGTGGACCGGCCCACGACCGCCACCGAACCCACAACGGCGGGCGAACGGTTGGCCACCGAGCCGGCGCGTCGTCTGGCGGCTCAGCTCGACGTCTGGATCGACGACGTCCCCGCCGCCGGGATCGTCCGCGAGAGCGACGTCCGGGCGTTCGGGGCCGCGGCCGAGCCGGCACCGGCCGTCGAAGAGCCTTCGGCCGGCCGCCTGTCCGAGGAGCTCCGCGAGCGCCTGCGCACCGACGGCGCCTCGATCGCTGCCCTCTCCTCGGACGAGAAGGTCGAGCTCTACCGAGAGCACGGTGCGGCGATCGGCGAGCGGGTGACGATCGGACGCGGGACCCTGATCGGCGCGGCGTTCGTCGAGATCGGCGCCGACACGTCGATCGGCGAGGAGGCGCTCGTCCGCGCCCGCCGCTTCACGATCGGCGAGCTCGGACAGATCGGTGCGAGCTGCCGTTTCTTCTGCCGCGACTTCGTCGCCGGGGACGTCGTCACCCTGCGTTGGAACGTCGCGGTGGTCGACGGCCAGGGCGGGATCCACGACTGCCGCATCGGCGACCTCTGCTTCGTCGCCTACGACACGTACCTGAACACCGACCGCGATGTCACCCTCGGCGAGCGGGTCTGCCTCTCGCCAGGCGCGCGGATCTACACGCACCGCAAGTGGCTCGAGGCCCTGGACGGCTACCCGTTCTCCTACGCGCCGGTGTCGATCGGCGAGCGGTCGTGGCTCGGGCCGGGGAGCCTGATCCTGCCGGGGGTCGTGCTCGACGCCGAAGTGACGGTGATGGCGAACTCGGTCGTCGCCTCGAATGCGCCCAAAGGCGCCCTCCTCGGAGGCGTTCCGGCAACGATCGTGAAGCGGACGCAGCGCGCCGACCTCGATCTTGCGCACCGTGCGGCGGTCGTGCGGGAGATCTTCGAGGGCAACTCGGAGGCGCTCGCCGTTCTCGGTTGGACGCTGGAGGCGGAGGCCGCGACCGCGGGCTCATGGACGGGGAGGCTCGCCAGGGCCGAGGAGGTGCGAGTCGTCGTCGACGGACGGACGGTCACGGTCGGAGACACGGTCTTCGACCTCGACGCACGGACCGTGCGCGGCCCGCGCAACGGTGCCACGGACGTGATCCGACACCTGCTGTTCAAGTACGGGCACGTCTTCGAGCCGAGGCTCTGGCGTTTCGGCGCCCGACTGGACGAGACGACCTACTAGAATCGCCGCGTGGCCCGCCGCCCAGAAGCCAGTTTCGGCTTTGCGTTCTGGCTGGCGATCACGCTCGGGATCAATGTCCTCGCCCTGCTGGTGATCAACTGGATCTTCGACAGCGTCTGGATCCAGGGCTTCTGGTCGTATGCGCTCGGCGCGCTCGCGCTCACGTTCGGCAACTCGATCCTCAAGCCGGTGCTCGCGCTGCTGACGCTGCCGCTGATCATCTTCACGCTCGGAATCGCCTACTTCGCGATCAACGTGGCGATGCTCGCGTTCGCCGAGTGGGTCGCGCCGAACTTCTCGATCGACGGCTTCTGGACGTACGTGGGCGCGACGATCGTGGTCTGGGCCGTCAACGTCGGGATGGAGGCGTTCGTCAGGGCGACCTCCGGCACGCGCCCGGGGTCCGCCTTCTCCTAGGCCGGGAGAGCCGGGCCCGCCGAGGCCCGGCTCCCAAAGGCGTGGCTCGAGCTCAGGCAGCGTCTCCTCTGGCCAGCTCCTTGTGGATGTGGCGGAGCGAGAACGCCGTGAAGAAGCTCTCGATCCCGCGGAAGAGCGCGAACAGCCCCACCCACACGATCAGCAGAGTCGCCTTCTTGCCGAACTCGCCCGCCGCCCAGAAGCCCAGCCCGATGCAGATGAAGCCGGTGATCATCCGCAGCCACCAGAGCCCGGTGCGGTCCGAGAACGCGATGATCAGGTCCATGATCCCGACGAACAGGAACATGAAGGCCGTGATCTGCGCGATCGCGACGAACGTGTCCTGGGGGTGGATGAACGAGAAGATCCCGCCGAGCACGAGCAGGAGGCCGAGAAGTGCGTTCAGGGCTTTCCACCACCCGCTCCTGACGATCGCGACCATGCCGAACGCGAACGCGCCCGCGATCAGGAAGATGATCCCGGCCAGGACTCCGATCGACTTCGCCGACGTCAGGTTGAACCGGAACATGATCAGCGCCAGGATCAGCCACAGGGTGCCGGTGATCAGGAAGATCCACCACCAGCCGCCGGCGTCTTCGGCGTAGACCTCGTCGTCTAGGACGTCCACGGTAGACATACCGTCTGCCTCCTCACTTGGAACGGGCCTTCGGCGGCCCAGTGACGGCGAGCCTAACGCCTGGACCTGACGGGATCGCATCCCATGGATCTCCATCTTCGGGGAGGGCCGAGCTGGTTGGCGTTGAACTTCGAGGCTTGCGCAACTATGAAAGAGGAATGCGTATGAGAAAGCGCTGGATCGTTTTCGCGGCCGCTGCGACAGCGGCGGTCGCTGCCGTCACCGTCGTCGGCGTGGCCGCTGCTGCCCCCCTGGGGTCGACGGCGCCGGCGAAGAACAAGGAGGCCGCCCTGACCGGCACGTCCGAGTGGTCGTCGCCCGACTACGTGATTTCGGGCCGCTTCGACGGGAAGCTCGGGCGTGGGACGTACTCGGGCATGCTCACGGCCGGCTCCTCCACTTTCTCAACGCTCACGTGCGGCCCCGTCTGCGCGGACGTGACAGGGACGATCACGTTCGCGGCAAACGGCGGTCGCTTCACCGTGGCCGTGCAGCCTGGGAGCCTCGTCAGGCTCGAGGACATCGCGAGTCACTCCGTCCGGGACTTCACCCTCGAGCTCAGTGTCGTCGCCGGTACGGGCCGGTACTTACACGCCGACGGAAGCCTGCGGCTCTCGTACTCGGCGGTCTGGACCCATACGACGATCAACGGCGTCTTCGTGAACACGATCGAGGACACCGGCACTGTCGTCGGCAACCCACACTGAAGCAGGAGGCCGGTCGAGCGACCGGCCCCTGCATCCGCTGCGCTACGGCAGGAAGTAGTTCGGGTTGGGCATCTTGAACGTCTTGTCTGTGAACCCGCCAACGAGGTCGCCGAACTGGTCGCCGAAGTTCCCGACGATGTCCCAGCCGAGCGCCTCGAGGTGGGCGCGGGTCCCCGACTTGTAGCCGGCGATCGGCGTCATGCCGAGCGGCCGCGGCGTGATGGCCTTCACAGACACGGGTGACGCGACGTTCCCGAGCGCGGCCTACGCGGCAATCGACGCGAATGTCGGCGTCACCCCGTGGGACGAGGTCCAGGACGGTGACGGTGTCGCTCTCGACGACGGCTTCACGAGCTACAAGGCACAGGTCGGCAACCCGCCGCGCACCCGCTGGGGTGACTACGGGGCGGCATCCGTGGACGGGAACTCGGTCTGGATCGCCAGCGAGTACATCGCCCACAGCTGCGACTACACGCCCTGGGCGGCCCCTTCTTCGTGGGCGGCTCCGGCGATAACCTGCTCGGCACCTGCGCCGGTGCAGGCCACGGGCCCGGCCCGCGGTCCGCGCTGGCCAACTGGTCGACGCGGATCACCAAGTACACGCCGTAGCACGACCGCGGCGCCAACTCGAAACGGAGGGCCGGTCTCGCGACCGGCTCTCTGCGTCTTCGATCAGCGCGTGGGCGCGTCCTGGCCGCGCATCACGTCCCAGAGGCGCCTGGCAACGACGTCGAGCATCGCCCGCGCGAATTCTGGCTCCTCGTCGAGGAGTTCCTCGAACGCTCCGCGGTCGATCGCCAGGCAGCGCACCGGGGTGGTCGCGCGCACACGTGCGGAGCGCGTTGACTCCGGGACCAGCAGGCTGAGCTCGCCGAAGATCTCTCCGGTGCCGAGCTCGATCGTCCGCCCCGGCGCCTCGACGACCACGGTGCCCTCTTCGATGATGAACATCCCGGCGCCGGGATCGTCGGCGCGCGCGAGCACCTTGCCCGCGGCGCACGTCAGCTCGGTCGAAGCACGAGCGATCCGCGCGAGCGCCTCGTCGCCGAGTCCGGCGAGCGCGGGGAGCCCTCGGAGCTGCGCGAGCTGGTCGTCATCAGTCACGTGAGCTTCATATCACGGCGCCCGAGCGGCGGGGCTGGGATTCGAACCCAGGGGGCGCTTGCACGCCCAACGGTTTTCAAGATAAGACCAGAACGGCTTAAACGAAGGGTTCTTGAGTGCTGCGCAACAGTCTGCGCG
>JBKOVQ010000046.1:0-4651 GCA_046723985.1 Actinomycetota bacterium
ACGCGAGCGCCGAGACGTGGACCCTCGACCCCGAGCTGCTCGACCTGGCGCTTGCCGAGCGGGACATCGCCGCGGTCGTCGCCGTCGACCTGTACGGCCAGTGCTGCGACTACGACGCCATCCGTGCGGTCTGCGAACGGCGCGGCGTTGTGGTCCAGGACGCGGCCGAGTCGCTCGGCGCGAGCTACAAGGATCGCGAGGCCGGCGGGCAAGGTGACGTCGCTGCGTTCTCGTTCAACGGGAACAAGGTGATCACGACGAGCGGCGGCGGTGCTCTTCTCTCGAACGACGGCGACCGGATCGCGCACGCCCGCAAGCTCTCCACCCAGGCCCGCGAGCCGACTCCCCACTACGAGCACACCGAGCTGGGGTTCAACTACCGGCTCTCCAACCTGCTCGCCGCGGTCGGCCGAGCGCAGCTCGAGGCGCTCCCCGAGCGGGTAGCAGCCCGGCGCCGGATCAACAAGCGTTATCGCGAGCTGCTGCCGGGCGTCGAGTTCATGCCCGAGGCGGCGTACGGGACGAGCAACTGCTGGCTGACGTGCATCCTCGTCGACGATCCCGAGCGGATCCGGCAAGCGCTCGAGACAGAGGACATCGAGTCGCGCCCACTTTGGAAGCCGATGCACCTCCAGCCGTTCTACCGCGAGGCGCCGGTGTACGGCGGCGCCGTCGCGGCGGGGCTCTTCGAGCGCGGCCTCTGCCTGCCGTCTGGCTCGGCGCTGAGCGACGCCGACCAGCGGCGGATCGTCGAGATCGTCCTGTCGGAGGTCTAGGTCGCGGCCGGCGTCGCCGCCGCCTGGTCGAGCCACTGGGCCCAGCGCTCGCTCCGACCACGGACCGTGTCGGCGTAGGCGTCCTGGAGCGCGATCGTGACGGGCCCGACGCCGATCTCGTGGTCGTCGATCGAGCGCAAGGGCGTGATCTCGGCCGCCGTACCGGACATGAAGACCTCGTCGGCGGTGTAGAGGTCGGTCCTGATGAGCGGCTTCTGGACGACGGAGTACCCGAGGTCCTGTGCGATCTGGATGATCGTGTCGCGGGTGATGCCGGGCAGGATCGAGGCGCTCAGGTCGGGCGTGTGAAGCGTGCCGTCCTTGACCATGAAGATCGTCTCGCCGGGGCCGTCGGCGATGTAACCGTCTTCGGTGAGCAGGATCGCCTCGTCGTAGCCGGCACGGCTCGCCTCGTGCGTGGCGAGCATCGAGTTCAGGTAGACGCCGGTTGCCTTCGCGGCGTGCGGGATCGTGTTCGGCCCGACGCGGCGCCAGGAAGAGACCATCGCGCGGATGCCCTTCGTCTGGCTCTCCTCGCCGAGGTAGGCTCCCCACGGGAACGCCATGATCGCGACGTCCACCGGGTTTGTGCCCGCGTGCACGCCGAGCTCGCCGTAGCCGTAGAACGCGATCGGACGCAGGTACGCCTCCCGCAGGCCGTTGACGGACACGGCCTCCAGGCACGCAGCCCGGAGCTCCTCGACCGAGTACGGCAGCTCCATGTAGATCAGCTTCGCCGAGTTCTCCATCCGCTTCAGGTGGTCGACGAGGCGGAAGATCGACGGGCCGCGCTCGGTGTCGTAGCAGCGGATGCCCTCGAATACACCAGTCCCGTAGTGCAGGCCGTGGGCGCCGACGTGGATCCGGGCATCGGCCCAGTCCACGAGCTCGCCGTTCATCCAGATCTTCTCGGTTTCCTGCATGGGCGTCCTTTCGCCATGTTACGTGTCCTCCGCGACGTCGACCGATTCAGCACGCGTGACGCGGAGAAGCTCGGGAGCCGGCAGCCCCGCCATGTGCCTCGACGACCCGGCGCCGACCCAGAGCAGGCCGTCGGTGGGGATCTGCCGATCGAGCAGGACGCGCTGCACGTGCGTGAGCCCGACCGGCGCGACCGCGCCGGGCTCGTAGCCGGTCGCCGCGACCACCTGCGCCGCGCCCGCCACCCTGGCCCGGTTCGTCGAGGTTGCCCGAGCGACCTTCTCGGCGGCGGCGCGGCGGTCGCCCGGCAGGAGCACGAGAACCCACGAGCCGTCGCAGTCGAAGACGAGCGACTTGACGATCCGCCGCAGCTCGCAGCCGACCGCTGCGGCTGCCGCTTCGGCGGTCGGCGTGCCGTCCGCGAACTCCTCGATCCGCGCCTCCGCGCCCGCAGCGCGAAAGGCCGTGCTGACCCGCTCGACCGATTCCGGCCACGGCTGGGCAGTCGGTGCTTCCATCGCACAAGCGTATCGGTGAGCCGAGAATCAGCCGGTCTCAGGAACGACACGCTTCCGCGCGCGATCCCAGCGCGGGACATGGCCCTGCCGGAGATGTGTGCCTCCGACCCAGCGGTCGATCTCGAGGACTTCCGTCCGGTCCACCCGACCGGCGAGAACGTCGCGGCCGGTCTCGGTGATCGCAAACCGGGTCGCGGCGAACGTTCGCGCATCGCCGCTGGGAGGCGGTGGAGGTAGGAAGTCTCCACCGTCCGCAGGAGCCACCAGCGCGTGCTAGTGCTGAGGTGTCAGTCTCGAGGAAGCGCTCGACTGCAGTCGGGTCGGCTTCACTGACCGCTGCCCAGCCTGCGCTGGCGAGCTTCGCCTGCTCCACCAGGACCGGTCGGCGGAGCGGCCAGAGCGACTCGAGCTCCGGCGAGTCGAGTTCCCCGAGGCCTGCGAAGGAAGGCTTCCCCTCGAACGAGCCGACGTTGATCAGCTCGAGCCGTGCCGGATCGAAACCGAGCTCGTCCGCCCGGGCGAGCACCTGCAGCAGCTGCAGCTGGTCGAACAGGTCGTGCTCGAACCAGAGCACGACCTGGGGGCGGTCGGCAAGCGCATCCGCGAAGAGACGGTCTCGTCGTTCCAGCGCCTGGACGATCTCGGCTTCCCCCCAGCCGTGTTCGGCGAGGAACCCGGCGCGCACCTTTCGCAGGTCTGCCGGCGGCAGCGCCGGCACGGGCCCCTCGCAGAGGACGTCCTGCCACGAGAGTGTGTCGCCGCCGAGCTGCGTCGCGCGCAGCGCGGCGACCACGCTGCCTCGTTTGTGACGTGCAGCATCTCCTCAGCTCAGCGAAATGAACTGCGCGTCGTCGAAGCCTTCGGCGTGGATGCGCTCGACCAGCTCGGGCGGTGCGGGCGCGTCGATCGCAAACGCCATCAGCGCCTTCCCGGCCTCGTGCGTGCGGGAGACGGCCATGTTGGCGATGTTCACGCCGTGCTCGCCGAACATCGTCCCCACCCGGCCGATCACTCCCGGCATGTCCGTGTAGCGGAGGAAGACGAGGTTCGAAGCGAGCTCGATGTCGATCGAGAACCCGAGCGCGCCGGCGAGGAAGAGCCGAGGCTCGGGCCCGATCGTCGTTCCGGAGACGGCGATGCCGTCGGCCCGCACCTCGACGAGGTTCATGTAGTCGCGGGACGCCCGGAAGCGCTCCTCGGATACGGCGATGCCGCGCTCGGCGGCGATCACGGGCGCGTTCACGTAGTTCACGACCTGGTCGACCCGTCCTTGGAAGATCCCGTTCAATGCCGCCACGGTCAGCAGGCGGGTGTCGTACTCCGACAGAGGGCCGTGCGCGGCGACGACGACCTTCTTCGGCCATTCCCCCTCCAGCTCGACCGCCAGCCGGCCGAGCTTCGCCGCGAGCGGGATGAACGGGCCGAGCATCTCGAGGTCGGCGGCATCGACGACCGGGATGTTCACGGCATTCGTGACCAGGCCGCCCTCGAGCGCGGCGACGATCTGCTCGGCGACGATCACGCCGGCGCGGTCCTGGGCCTCGTCGGTCGACGCAGCCAGATGCGGCGTGACGACGACCTCGTCGAGCTCGAGCAAGGGGCCCGAGTAGGGCTCGGACGAGAAGACGTCGAGGGCCGCCCCGGCGAGCTTCCCCGAGCGGATCGCCTCCACCAGCGCGTCCTCGTCGACGAGCGCGCCTCGTGCTGCGTTGATCAGGCGCGCGCCGTCGCGCATCGTCGCGATCGCCTCGCGGCCGATGATCCCGCGCGTCTCGTCGGTGAGCGGCAGGTGGAGGGTGACGAAGTCGGAGGCGGCGAGCGCGGCCTCGAGCGTGGCCTCCCGCTCGATTCCGGCCTCGCGGAACCGGTCGTCGCCGACGAACGGGTCGTACGCGACGACGCGCATTCCGAGGCCGACCGCCCGGCGGGCGACCTGCTGGCCGATCCGGCCCAGACCGAGGACGCCCAGGGTCTTGCCGGCGAGCTCGATCCCGCTCCAGCGCGAGCGCTCCCAGCTCCCGTGCTTCAGGGCAGCATGCGCCTGAGGGATGTTGCGCGCCAGGGCAACGAGAAGGCCGACGGTCTGCTCGGCCGCGGACACGACCGTCGACTCGGGTGCATTCGCGACGACGATCCCGCGACGCGTGGCGGCGTCCACGTCGACGTTGTCCACGCCGACGCCGGCGCGGCCTATCACCTTCAGTCGCCCGGCACGCTCGATCAGATCGGCGGTCAACTTCGTGCCGGAGCGGATCACGATCGCGTCGTAGTAGCAGATCGTCCGTTCGAGATCGGAGTCGCCGTCGACGTCCACGTCGAAGTGGCTCCGGAGGAGCTCGACGCCGGCTTCCGCGATCTGCTCGCGGACGAGGACGCGCGGTCGCTGGGGGGCGCTCACGCGAGCGCGGGTGCCGCGAATGCTTCCAGCGCGCGGGC
>JBKOVQ010000267.1:0-11578 GCA_046723985.1 Actinomycetota bacterium
CGCGAGCGGCCTGACCGTCCTCGGTGCGCTCACGTTCGTGGCCGGCGCCGCGCTGATCCTCTGGCCCCTCTGGGCGGCCGGGATCGCGCTCGTCGTCGGCGGCCTACTCGTGCACCGGCCGAGACGGCCTACGACGCGGCCGCCCGCGCGTCCCTGATCCGGGCGAGCGTCTCCTCCCGGCCGAGCAGCTCGATGCTCTCGAACAGCCCAGGTGAGACAGTCGACCCGGTGACGGCGACCCGGATCGGCTGGAACGCCTGCCGAGGCTTCTGGCCGATCCGTTCGGCGAGGTCCCGAAGCGCCTGCTCGATCATCTCCGCGGTGAACGGGTCAAGCCCGGCGAGCGTCTCCTCTGCCGCGGCGAGCACGCCTGCGTCGAGCGCAGCCGCGTCGTAGCCGTTCCGGCGCTCGAAGAAGAACCCTGCGAACTCGGGGAACTGGCCGAGGCGCTCGATCTTCTCCTGAACCAGCGGCGCCGCCGCCCGAATCCGCTCCTCCGGCCAGTCGTAACCCTGGTCTCGGAGGTACCCGACCAGCGCGTCGGCGTAGGCGTCTGTGTCGAGCGCACGGAGGTAGACGCCGTTCATCCAGTCGAGCTTCTGGTAGTCGAGCGTCGCCGGGCTGGCGCCGACACGCTCGAGGGTGAACCGCTCGACGAGCTCGTCCGGGGGCATGATCGTCGTCTCGCCGTCCGGTGCCCAGCCGAGGAGCGCGAGGAAGTTCATCAGCGCCTGCGGCACATAGCCGGCGGCGCGGAACTCGTCGACCGAGGTTGCGCCGTGCCGCTTCGACAGCTTCTTCCCGTCGTCGCCGAGCACGTCCGGGACGTGCGCGTACACGGGCGGCTCATGGCCGAGCGCGGTCAGGATCTGGAGCTGCTTCGGCGTGTTGGAGACGTGGTCGCGGCCGCGGATCACGTGCGTGATCGCGTCGTCCATGTCCTCGACCGGGTTCGCGAAGTTGTAAGTCGGTCGGCCGTCGGAGCGGACGAGCACCAGGTCCTCGAGCTTCTCGTTCGGCACCTCGATCGGGCCGAGCACCGCATCGTCCCACGCCGTGGTGCCCTCGTCGGGCATCCGGAAGCGGATCGCCCCCTCGTCTTCGTAGGCATGCCCCGAGGCGACGAGCTGCTGCGCGAGTTCGCGGCAACGGTCCATCGCGTCCAGCTGGAACCTGACCCGCCCGTCCCAGTCGATCCCGAGCCACGCGAGCGAACGCTGGATCTGTTCCGTCGCGTCGGCCACCTCGCGGCTCGTGTCGGTGTTCTCGATCCGCAGCAGGCACTCGCCGCCGCGCCCGCGGGCGAACAGCCAGTTGAACAGGAAGGTGCGCACCCCGCCGATGTGCAGGAAGCCCGTCGGACTGGGGGCCATGCGGACGCGGACACTGACGCCTTCGGCGTCACGACGTCGCCTCGCACCAACCTCGACAGCTTCGCTGTCGGCCTTGTACTCGGCTTCGTCTCTCACGCCGGCAGCGTAGTCGCCTCCGGGGTCCGGCCGACACGCCAGACCGACGGGATCAGCAGCATGATCGAGCCCAGGACGAGGATCGCCCCCACCGCGAGCCAGGCTGCGCTCGGGAGGCCGATCGCGCCGCCGACGAAGCCCGCGGCGACGAAGCCGAGCGGCGTCAGGACGAACGAGCCGAGCGTGTCGTACGAGCTCACTCGCGACTGCGCGTGCTCGGGCACCTCCCGCTGGAAGATCGTGAACCACAGCGCGACGTGGATCGCGATCGCTGCGCCGGCGAAGAACGACGCGGCAGCGAGCACCCAGGTCGAGGCGCCGAGCGCGAGCGCAACGAGCTGGCCGCAGAAGAGCGTCGGCCAGATCACGCAGGCGACGAGCGGCAGGCGAGGCCGGTAGCGCAGCGCGAAGACGCCGCCGAGCACCGCGCCGATGCCGTTGACCGCGAGGATCACCGCCCAGTGACCTGCGCCGCCGAGATCCTCCTTCGCGTACGTCGGCCCGAGCACCGGCCAGAACATGAAGAAGAAATTGCCCAGCCCGAAGATCACGACCGTCGACCACAGCCACGTCCGCGACGTGAACTCGCGCCACCCCTCCCGCAGCTCGTGGAGGAAGCGCGACTGCTCGACGGCGATCCGGATGGGGACCCGGATCCGGGCGAGGAGGAGCGCGGCGGCCACGAACGACCCGGCGTCGATCGCGAGGGCGACGCCCGGGCTCCCCGCGACGACAATCGCGCCGCCGATCGCGGGGCCGACCACGAAGATGAGGTTGCGCATCATCCCGCGCAGGGCGTTCGCCTCCTGGAGGTGCACCGGGCTCACGGTCTGCGGGATCAGGCCCGTCTCCGCCGGGATCACGAAGCCGTCGGCCGCCCCGTAGACGATCTGGAGCGCGATGAGCAACCCGAGCGTCGCGTGCCCGGAGAGGACGACGGCAGCCGTTGCCGCCTGGGCCGCGCCCTGGCCGATCGCGGCGGCGACGAGGATGCGGTTGCGCGGCAGCCGGTCGGAGAGGACACCGCCGAAGAGGACGAGTGCCGCGTTCGCCGCCTGCCGCCCGGCGAAGATGATCCCGAGGTAGATCGGCTTCGGCTCCTCCGTGAGGTCGAGGACGGCGAAAGCGAGGGCGATGTTCGCGACCGAGTCGCCGAGGGTCGAGATCGTCGTCGCCGAGAAGAGCAGCCGGTACGGCCGCTCGGCGAGCGGGCTTAGCTGGGCGTGCAGGGTGAGCCTCGGCACGGTGGGTAGCGTACGTCCCGTGCTCCTGGGCGCACACTGCTCCGGCGGGATCAAGAAGGCGCTCGAGCGCGCGGACGAGATCGGAGCAGACTCGCTCCAGCTCTTCGTCCAGAGCCCGCGGGCCTGGCGCTTCCCCGACCACGACCCGGCCGACCTCGCCGCCTTCCGCGAGCGTCGGCAGGAGCTCGGGATGGGCGCGGTCGTCGTGCACGCGCTCTACCTCGTCAATCTCGCCAGCCCGAACGACGAGTTCTACGAGAAGAGCGTCACGACGATGAGCTCGACGATGGACGCTGCGTGCGCGATCGAGGCGGACGGGGTGATCTTCCACGTCGGCTCGCACCAAGGCGCCGGGTTGGAGGCGGGACTGGAGCGGGCCGTCCCGGCGATGAAGCAGATCCTCGACCACTGCTCCGACACCACCTGGCTCCTCATCGAGAACTCGGCCGGGGCGGGCGGGACGATCGGCCGCTCACTCGAGGAACTGGTCACGTTGTTCGAGGCCTGCGGGCGCCACGAGCGGCTCGGCGTCTGCCTCGATTCGTGCCACCTCTGGGTCTCGGGCTACGACGTCACCGATCGCGCTGCGTTCGACGGCCTGCTCGGCGAGGTGGACGAGCGGATCGGGCTCGACCGGCTTCGCGCTCTGCACGTGAACGACGCGCAAGCGCCGCTCGGCTCGAACCGCGACCGACACGCGAACATCCTCGACGGAGAGATGGGCAGGGGGCTCGGCGTCTTCGTCGGCCACCCGGCCCTCCAGGGGCTACCGGCGGTGATGGAGGTGCCCGGCCCGGACGGCCACGGCGCCGACGCAGGCGAGATGAAGAAGCTCCGCCAGCTGCACGCGGGCGGATCGCGCAGCGGCCGCTCTCGGCGTCAGCGGATCTGAGCGAACACCCGGAAGGTCGGCCGGCCGAGCGGGAGCTCCGAGAACTCGGGGTTCACGCAGCCGAGGTCGTCGCTCCGGTTGTGGTACGTCTCCTCGACCTCGACGCGGCACATCGGCAGCGGCTGCCGAACCGACCGGACGGCACCGAAACCTCCCCGTCGCCGCTCCGCCTCGCGCAGCAGGTCGACGTCGATCTCGACTTCGTACACCTTCTGCATGCAGCCGATGTACGTGTGCCCGAACTCCTCGTATGCGTAGACGAACGGGCAGGCCCGGTCGATGCACGCCGCCGGGTAGACGATCTTGTCGCAGTGCACGCCGCAGCGCCGACACTCGACCTCGTCCTGAGGCCTCAGCGGCAGCGACTGGGCGGCTGTCCGTGCGAGCTCCACACGGTGATTGTGGGCGACCGGTTTTCCGCTCCGCAAGTCTTGACAAACGGCTCTGGTTCAGGCATGGCACGCGGAGGGCGCGGGTAGGCTAGGCCCCCGTGGCGCGCAGGCTCCTCTGGGCATCGCTTGGCCTCGCGCCGATCACGATTGTCGTCCGTTTCGTCTTCGATGTGGGCGACGTCTCGTTGTTCGTGCTGGCGGCGATCTCGCTCGTGCCGCTCGCGTGGCTGATCGGCGAGGCGACCGAGCACGCGGCGAAGCAGACCGGGCCCGGCATCGGCGGCTTCCTCAACGCCACCTTCGGCAACGCTCCGGAGTTGATCATCGCGCTCTTCGCGGTCAACGACGGTCTCGTCGAGGTCGTCCGCGGCTCGCTGACAGGGAGCGTCGTCGGCAATCTCCTACTCGTGCTCGGCGCGGCGTTGGTCGTCGGGCCGACGAAGCAGATCGACCGCAGCTCGGCGCTGATCTCGGTGGGGCTCGTGCTCCTGGCCACAGTGTTGTTCACCATCGTCGGGGCCACCGACTGGAACGGCGGGACCAGCCCCCACACCCTCGAGGTGCTCTCGATCCCGATCTCGGTCGTCCTGCTCCTCGTCTACCTGGGCGTGACTGCGTGGCAGCTTCAGCGCCACCGCTTGCTGCACGCGTCGGCCGAGCTCGACACATCTGCCTGGTCGTTGCGGACAACGCTGATCACGCTCGCCGTCGCCACCGCCGCGACCGCAATCGTGGCGGAGATCCTCGTCGGCTCGATCGAGGTATTCGCCGAGAGCCTTCATCTCAGCGACTTCTTCGTCGCGGCCGTGATCGTCGCCATCGTCGGCAACGCGGCCGAGCACGGCGGCGCGGTCATCGTCGCCCGCCGCGGCCGCGTCAAGCTGGCGACCGAGATCGCCGTCTCCTCGAGTGCCCAGGTCGCCGTCTTCCTGATTCCGGCGGTGGCGGTCATCTCGTGGGCGATCACGCCGCTGTCGTTCGCGTTCCGCCAGGTGGAGATCGCCGTGCTGGGCGGCGCTTCGATCCTGGCGGGGCTGATGCTGGTGCGCGGCCGGTCGAGCAGCTGGCGCGGCTGGGTCCTTCTGGCCGGCTACGTGGTCGCGGCCGTGGTGTTCTACAAGGCCGGCGGGCGCTAGGCGAACGGCGAGGGCTCGCGCGTGACCGGGTAGGTCGCCCAGTAGAGCTTCTCGATCGCGCCTTCGGAGTCGCGGACGATGCGGAGCAGCTCGCCCCGTTCCCGCCCCTCGGCGACGCGGAAAGCGTCCGGCCTTTCGAACTCGAACACCGACACCGCCCGGAGCTTGTCGTTCTCGGTCGGCCGCGAGCGCAACCGGCCACCTTCCCACCAGAAGACGAACGGCACCCCCTCCGTCCACCAGATCCCGAGCAGCTCCGCCACCTCCGGCGGAGGCTCCGGCTCCGGGCGCCACGGCTCCTGCTCCGCTGCGTAGAGCTCGAGCGCCTTCTCGGCCAGGTCGGCCGTGATCTCCTCGACCGCCGCGGCCGGTGTCGAGGCGTTCGTCGCCAGCGCTGCGCCGACACCGTCGGCGCGGCGGCCGAGCAGCATCGCGAGGAAGCCCGGCATCGCTCCGCCGTGTCCGAAGAAGACGCGTTCGCGGCGGCGGACGAGCTGGAGCCCGAGGCCGTGGCCGAGCGTCCACGCCTCAGGGTCGTCCATGATCTGCACCTGGTGCATCGCCTCGAGCGAGGCGAGGTGGCTCGCCCAGCGGCACAAGTCGGACGGAGTGCTCCACAGGCTTCCGACCGCCTCGACCCCGTCCCCCTCGAGCGTCGGCTCCGGACGGAGCGTCCGGGCGTAGGGATCGACGTAGTAGCCGCGGGCGGCCGGCTCGACCGAGTGCCAGGTCGTGCGGGTGAGGCCGAGCGGCCCGATGAGACGCTGGTCGACGAAGTCGGCGAACGAGGCGTCGGCGAGCCTGGCGACGACCTCGCCGAGCAGCGCATATGCGAGGTTCGAGTAGTGCCACCGTTCCCCGGCAGGCAGGACGAGCTCGGCATCGGCCAAGCGGGCGATGAGCTCGTCGCCTTTCGGGAACTCGAGCGTTTCCCAGACCTCGCCGGGCGGCTCACGCTGGATTCCTGAGCTATGGGCGAGCAGGCGCCGGAGCGTCAGGTCGCCGAAGCGCGCGTCGGGCAGGTGCCGCACGATCGGGTCGTCGAGGTCGAGCTTCCCGTGGTCGCGGAGGAGCAGCACGGCGGCGGCGGTGAACGTCTTCGTGATCGAGCCGATTCGGTACTGCGTCTCCGGGGTCGCGTCTCGGCCGCTTTCGTCGGCGATTCCGACCGTCTCCGCCCAGACGGTCTCGTCGCCGCGGTACACGGCGGCGGAGACGCTGGGCAGGCGGAACCGGGCCTGCCCACGCTGGAGGATCTCCGTCAGCTCAGGCGTGGGCAAGGACTCGGAGTGCCTTCGGAATCAGCTCGATCGCCTGGTCGACGTCGTCGTCGCTGACGCCCATATGGGTCGCGACCCTGAGCACGCCGGGACGGAGCCGGCCGACGCGGACGCCCTGCTCGGCGATCCGCGCCTGCGCGTCGGCGACGTCGATCTCGATCGAGGCGACGTCGATACCGACGAAGTTCGTCTCCGTGGCGTCGACGTCCACGGGCAGCCCGGCGGCCGCGAGCCCCGCGGCGAGACGCCGCGCGCGCGTGTGGTCCTCGGCGAGCCGCTCGACGTCGTGGTCGAGCGCGTACAGCATCCCGGCGGCGACGACGCCGGCCTGCCGGAGCGCACCGCCGAACAGGAACTTCAGCCGCCACGCTTCCTCGATCCGCTCGGCCGGGCCGGCGAGGATCGCGCCCAGCGCGCAGCCGAGCCCCTTCGAGAAGCAGATCTGCACCGTGTCGGCAAGCCGTCCATAGTCGGCGGCCGGGGTCCCCGACGCCACGGACGCGTTCAGCAGGCGTGCGCCGTCCAGATGCACAGGCAGCCCGAGTTCGTGTGCGGCGTCGATCGAGGCCGCGAGATCCGCGAGCGGCCAGACCCGCCCGCCGGCGCTGCGGTGCGTCTGCTCGAGGACGACGATCCGCGCCGGCTGGAGCCAGTCGGCGGAAGCCGCCGCCTGCCTGATCTGGTCGGGCGTGATCCGCCCCGCGTTTCCGGGGAGCGGGCAGGCGATCAGGCCCGAGTGGACGGCGGGGCCGCCTGCCTCGAACACGAGGATGTGGGTGCGTTCTTCCGCGATCAGCTGCCCGCCCGGACGCGTGAGGACGCGCAGGGCGATCTGGTTGGCCATGGTGGCGGTCGGCAGGAACAGCGCCCGCTCGTGCCCGAGCAACTCCGCGGCGCGCCGCTGGAGCTCGTTGACGGTCGGATCCTCCTGTTCCTGCTCGTCGCCGACCTCGGCCGCGGCCATGGCAGCCAACATCGCCGCCGACGGCTTCGTCGCCGTGTCCGAGCGGAGGTCGATCACGGCCGCCAGCCTATCGGCCGAAGCCGAACCTCTATGCCCCCACCCAGGGTGGGGGCTGAACCCCTTGCCCCTACCGGCGAGGCTAGCGGGCATTCCGTCACGGGTGTGCGGCGATTGTGTGCCGAGTCGTGCGACTTCAGAGGGCGGTGGAACGGGCTACCGTGCACGGATGGATCTGGAGCTCCTGGCCGAGCATCTCACCGCGTCCCGCGAGCCCGCCTACCGTCTGCCGCAGATCTGGGGGTGGGCGGCACGGGGCGCCCACGGCTACGAGCAGATGACGAACGTGCCGGGACGGTTGCGCGCCGATCTGGCGCACCAGGTGCCGTTCTCGACCCTCCAGGTCGTGCGCGAGGCGAAATCGCGCGACGGCACGTTGAAGACGCTGTTCCGCACCACGGACGGGCGGCCGGTCGAGGCCGTGCTCATGCGCTATCGCGACGGCCGCCGCTCGGTCTGCCTGTCGTCGCAGTCCGGTTGCCCGCTCACCTGTACGTTCTGCGCCACCGGCGGGATGCGCTTCGGGCGCAACCTGACCGCCTCGGAGATCCTCGACCAGGCGCTCCACTTCCGCCGCATCGAGCCGATCGACCATTGCGTGTTCATGGGAATGGGCGAGCCCTTCCTCAACCTGGACGCGGTGCTCGAGGCGACGAGGCACCTCCCCGATCTCGGGATCACGCACAGGCGCACGACCGTGTCGACAGTCGGGTGGCTCCCGGCGCTCCGCCGGTTCGTCGACGAGGTCGAGGAACCGATCCGGCTGGCGCTATCCCTGCACGCGGCCGACCCCGAGCTCCGATCCCGGCTGATGCCGGTGAACGACCGCTACCCACTCGAAGACGTCGTCGCCGAGTGCAGTCGGTACGTCGACAAGCGCCGTCGCAGGGTGTTCGTCGAGTACGTGATGCTCGCCGGTGTCAACGACAGCCCGGCGCACGCCGCGCAGCTTGCCGCCCTTCTCGATCCGAAGGCGTTCAAGGTGAACCTTATCCCGTACAACCCGACCGGGGTGTTCGAGGGGTCGTCGCGCGCCGCGATCGCGTCATTCAAGGCCGTACTGGACGGTGTCCGTCTGCCGACGACCGTGCGGCTCACCCGCGGGCGCGACATTGACGCCGCCTGCGGCCAGCTGGCGGTACGCGCAGCGGCCTAGCCGACGAACTTTGGTCGGCGGCGCTCGCGACGGTCAGCCGTAGAGGGGTACCGAGGCAACCCAGGCGCGGTCAGAGACAAGCGCGGCCGCCTCCTCGAGACGCCCCCGCGAGAGCAGGGCAGCCACCGGATAGCAGAGGTCGGGGCCGACGATGGGGAAGAGCCTGAGGAGGTCGGTCGAGTCCTCCTCCGCGGCCGGCTCGGGGAGCTCGGCCCGCCGCAGATGCCATTCCCATTCCATGGCACAGCATTCGGCGTCCGCGAGCCCTCGATCAATGGGCCGTCCGGCTCATCTGCGCGCCGCCCGGACCCAGCGGTTACGCGGCAGGCCGCTCCCGCCCACGCGGAGGAAAGCGGGCGAGCAGCCAGGCGGCGTCCAGCGGTTCGAGCCGGTAGGGCTGGCCGCCGACAGGGACGAAGTCACCGGTGCGCGGGCTCATCGCGAGGCGGGCTTCGGCCGGATACCAGCGGTTGTGCCTCTCGATCAGCTCGTTGACCGCGTGGAAGGACCAGCACCGGGCCAGCTCTCGCCAGCGGCGCTCGCGCTCGTCCGGCTCGGCCACCTCGCGACAGAGTTCCTCCCAGGCTGCTCCGAGCCGAGCGAGGTGGTCCGCGATCTCCTCCTCGATCTGCCGGAGGCGCTGCACGTAGGCGGGCGGGCCGACAACCGAGCGAGCGTAGCCCTCGACGCTCGGCGAGAAGTTCCGCAGCCGCCGCGGCAGGGGCTTGCCTATGACGGGACTCCCCTCGAGATCGGCGGCGAGCCGCTCGGCCTCCCGCCGCTCGCGCTCCGACGGCCCGCGGGGCTGATGCTCCCCCATGATCCGCTCGCGGTCGCGGCGATCCACCTAGCCTCCCTGAGACACGGCGCCGGCGGGCTCGGCCGACAGATCCGGATGCTTCTCGAAGCCGTACCGAACGATGGCGCGCTTCGCCGCTTTCACCTCGTCGAGCCGTCCGACCGGCCTCGTGTGCGGCGCCTCGTGCAGAAGCTCGGGTTCGGTCGCCGCCTCCCGTGCGATCGCGAGCATCGCGTCGCAGAACTCGTCCAGCCGCTCCTTCGGCTCGGTTTCGGTCGGCTCGATCATCAGCGCCTCCGGCACGACCAGCGGGAAGTAGATCGTCGGCGGGTGGAAGCCGTAGTCCATCAGCCTTTTGGCGACGTCGAGGGCGGAGACGCCGTGCTCCTTCTTCATCGTCCGCGCGGAGAGCACGAACTCGTGCATGCACAGCCGGTCGACCGGAAGGTCGTAGGCGTCCTTCAGCAGGGCGAGCAAATAGTTCGCGTTCAGCACCGCCGCCTCCGACATCTCGCGCAGAGCCGGGCCGTAGACGCGGATGTAGGCGTACGAGCGGACGAAGACACCGAACGGCCCCGTGAACCCGCGCACCTTGCCGATCGACTTCGGACGGTCGAACTCGCGGGCGAAGCTGCCGTCCTTACGGCGGACAATCGCCGGCACTGGCAGGAACGGCTCCAGCGCCGAGGCGACCGCGATCGGCCCTCCGCCGGGACCGCCGCCGCCGTGCGGCTGCGAGAACGTCTTGTGCAGGTTGATGTGCACGACGTCGAAGCCCATGTCGCCGGGCCGCGAGATGCCGCACACGGCGTTCAGGTTCGCGCCGTCGTAGTACATGAGCGCGCCGGCGCCGTGGAGGATCCGCTCGATCTCCTCGATGTTCTCGTCGAACAGGCCGAGCGTGGACGGGTTTGTGAGCATCAGGCCGGCGGTCTGGGGACCGACCTTCGCGCGGAGGTCCTCGACGTCGACGTTGCCGCGCGGGTCGGTCTTGACCCCGACGAGGTCGAACCCGGCCATCGTCACACTCGCGGGGTTCGTACCGTGCGCCGTGTCGGGGATGACGATCTCCCGGCGCTGCTCGAGCTCTCCCCGGTTGGCGAAGTGGGCCCGGAAGAGCATCAGACCGGTGAGCTCGCCCTGGCTGCCCGCCGCCGGCTGGAGTGAGAGCGCCGGCAGGCCCGCCACCTCGGCCAGGATCTCCTGCAGCCGCCACATCAGCTCCAGCGCCCCCTGTGCTCCCTCGTCCTCCTGGAGGGGATGCAGGTCGCGGAAACCGGGAAGAAGGGCGAGCCGCTCGTTGACACGGGGGTTGTACTTCATGGTGCAGGAGCCGAGCGGATAGAAGCCGGTGTCGATGCCGAAGTTGCGCGTGGTCAACTCGGTGAAGTGGCGGACGAGCTCGGGCTCGGCCACCTCCGGGAGTCTCGGCGGCGCGGCACGGGCCAGCTCGGCAGGAACCTCCGCCGGGCGGAGGTCGTACTTCGGGAGGGTGGAGGCACGCCGTCCCGGGCGGGAGCGCTCGTAGATCAGCTTCGTCATGCCGTCACCTCGGCGATCACCTCGGCGAGCCGGTCGATCTGTACAGGCGTCCGCTTCTCGGTCACCGCTACCAGCAGTGCCTCATCCAGGCCCTCGTAGTCCCGGCCGAGCGCGTAGCCGGGATGGACCCCGCGGTCGCGCGCCGCGCGAACGACCTCGCGGCCGTTCCGTCCGACCCGAACGGCAAACTCCTTGAATGTTGACCGATCGGGAAACGCGAGCTCGGCGCCCGCTGCAAGGAGCCGCTCCTTCGCGTACTCCCCGAGGGCCATGCAGGTCTCCCCCACCTCTCTGATCCCCTGCGGTCCCAGCCAGGTCAGGTGCACGAGACCTCCGAGCGCGAGCAGGGTTTGGTTCGTCGTGATGTTCGACGTTGCCTTCTCGCGGCGGATGTGCTGCTCGCGTGTGGCGAGCGTCAGGACGAAGCCGCGGGCTCCGTTCGTGTCGGTGGTCTCACCGACGATGCGACCCGGCATGCGCCTGATGTAGTCGGACCGGCAGGCGACGAACCCATAGTGCGGGCCGCCAAACGACTGCGCGCTGCCGGCGCTCTGACCCTCGCCGATGGCCAGCGCACAGCCGTAGTTCCCGGGTGCCTCTAGCACGCCCAGCGAGATCGGGTCGACATGGGCGACCGCTAACGCGCC
>JBKOVQ010000212.1:0-13333 GCA_046723985.1 Actinomycetota bacterium
GGAGCTCGCCGAGTACGTCACCGACCTCGGCTTCACGCACGTCGAGCTGCTGCCGGTGATGGAGCATCCGTACGCGCCGTCCTGGGGGTACCAGGTGACGGGCTACTTCGCGCCGACCGCCCGGTTCGGCGCGCCGGACGACTTCCGCGCGTTCGTCGAGCGGATGCACGCGGCCGGGATCGTCGTGATCCTCGATTGGGTGCCGGCGCACTTCCCAAAGGACGACTGGGCGCTCGCCCGCTTCGACGGCACGGCGCTCTACGAGCACGAGGACCCCCGCCGGGGCCAGCACCCGGACTGGGGCACGCTCGTCTTCAACTTCGGCCGGAACGAGGTACGCAACTTCCTGCTCGCGAGCGCCCTCTTCTGGCTGCGCGAGTACCACGCGGACGGCCTGCGCGTGGATGCCGTCGCCTCGATGCTCTACCTGGACTACTCACGGAAGGCCGGCGAGTGGGTCCCGAACGTCCACGGCGGCAACGAGGACCTCGAGGCGATCGAGTTCCTGAAGCAACTGAACACCGTTGCACACGCCCGCGAACCGGGTGTCCTGATGGTCGCCGAGGAGTCGACAGCCTGGCCGGGAGTCTCGCGGCCGGTCGAGCAGGGCGGGCTCGGCTTCGGGCTGAAATGGAACATGGGCTGGATGCACGACACGCTTGCCTACTTCACCCGCGACCCCGTCCACCGCCGCTTCCACCACGACCAGCTGACGTTCAGCATGGTCTACGCGTTCACCGAGAACTTCGTCCTGCCGCTCTCGCACGACGAGGTCGTCCACGGCAAGGGGTCGCTGCTCGCCAAGATGCCGGGCGACCCATGGCAGCAGCGCGCCAACCTGCGCGCGTTGTACGGGTACATGTGGGCGCATCCCGGCAAGAAGCTCCTGTTCATGGGCGGCGAGCTCGGCCAGGAGCAAGAGTGGCGCTCGGACGGCTCGATCGATTGGCACCTGCTCGAGCGGCCCGAGCACGCAGGCATCCAGGAGCTCGTCCGCGACCTCAACCTGCGCTACCGGGACGAGCCGGCACTGTGGGAGCTGGATTTCGAGCCGGCCGGGTTCCGCTGGCTGGAGGCGAGCGACGCAGACGCCAACGTGATCGTCTTCGCCCGCTTCGCGGCCGAAGGCCCTCGGGTCCTGGTCTGCGCGTGCAACTTCTCGCCGGTTTCCCGTCATGGCTATCGCATCGGACTTCCCCGAGGCGGTACCTGGCGAGAGCTGCTCAACACCGACGAGGAGCGCTACGGCGGCGGCGGGATCGGGAATCCCGACCCGCTCGAAGCCGAGCGCAAGCCGTGGCACGACCAGCCGTACTCCGGCGAGCTGACGCTGCCGCCGCTCGCGGTGGTCTGGCTGGTGCCCGACTACGAGTAGATCGTCTGGGCGCGGCCGCGCACGACCCGAAAGACGGTCGGCGGGACGAGCGTGACCCCGACGATCCGGTGCTGGGCGTCGAAGACGATCGGGCCCGGCTGGATGACGTCCGCGACCTTGGTCACGCGCCCTTCCGGCCAGACGTGCGAGATCCGGTTACCGAAGAACTCGCTGACGAAGTAGCCGCCGGCGGCCGTGAAGAGGATGCTGAACGCCGTGCAGCTCGGCCAGGACCTCTCGCGTCCCGCCCCGGATCCGGACCAGCGTCGTCTGCTCGCCGCCCGGGACGTTCTCGCTGGCGTAGAGCCCGCCGTCCGGCGCCATGCGCCATTCCGCCTGTGAGTAGGCCGACCGAGGTCTCGTTCGAGTACGCCACCCGCCCGTCGGCCAGGACGGCGAGCGGGCTGATGCTCACCGCGGCGATGCGCGTCGGGCGGCTGTGCGGCCGCAGCCGGCAGAAACCGTTCGTGCTGGATACGAGCAGCGAGCCGTCGCGTGCGTAGGCGAGCCCCCACGGCTTGCCCAGGCCGCGGGCGAAGACGGTTGTGGCGCCGGTGGTCGGGTTCACGCGGAGCAGCCGGTCGTGTGTGCCCCGCTCGGCGACGAGCAGCGCCCCGTCCTTCAGCACGAGCACCTGCGCTGGGCTTCGTCGAGCGGCTCGACAACCCTGAGGACGGTCGCTCCTTCCTGCTTCGGCTGACGCCGTCGGGGCGGGACGCATGGCGTCGTGCGGCCACGAATCTGTGGCAGGTCGTGGAGTCGCTCGAAGCACGGCTCTCCCGCCCGACTGCGGAGATCCAGCAGGTGCTCCGCGAGCTCCACGAGGCGTTCCAGGCAGAGGGAGCCGGAGCCAGGGCGGCGCGTCGATAGCCTGCAGGCGGTGCGAGTCTTCGCCCGGCTCTTCCGCGTCGTCTGGGGCAGCGAGGTCGATCGTGCTGCGCCCGGTGCTCGCAGTCGCGGTCGCGCGTTCGGCCGCGTTCGCCGCCGGCTGGTCGTTCGTCGGTATCTGGGCGATCGACGAGCTGGGCGCGTCGAAGAGCCAGCTGGGCGTGACGTTCCTGGTCGCCGCGGTCCTCGGGATGGTGACGGGGTACGCGGGCGGACACATCTCGGACTACCTCGGGCGCAAGCCGATGATCCTCGTCGGCTGGGTGACGATGGCGCTGACTTCGTCGCGCTCGCGCCCGCGGACGTCCGCGGCGCGTACATGGGCGCGTTCGGCAGTACCGCCTCGATCGGCTTCGCTCTCGGTCCGTTCATCGCCTTCCAGCTCGCCGACGCCCGCGGGGACGATGCCGCCAGGATCTTTTTCGCGGCCGTGTCCCTACTCGCCGCGGCGAGTGGAGCGGCGGCTGTGGGCGCGTCCCTCGGACGTCGGGCGGACGAGCTCCTCCCGTCGGTCGGCGCGTGATCGGACCTCTCGGCGCACTCCCGCGTGGCGACGGCACCACGGAGTTCCGGGTCTGGGCGCCCGCGGCGGAGCGCGTCGACGTCCGGCTCGGGGGCGAGAGCCTCCCGCTCACGCCCGAGGGCGCCGGCGCGTACGCCGCCACGCTGCGTGCCGTGCCGGGAGACCTCTACCACTACGTGCTCGACGCATTTACGGCGCTGCCAGATCCGTGCTCGCGCTTCCAGCCGGAGGGCGTGGAGGGCCCGTCCTGCGTGGTCGAGGTTCCGAGATTCGCGCGCCTCGGACTCGACCTCGACCAGCTCGTGATCTACGAGCTCCACGTCGGCACGTTCTCCACCGAGGGCACCTTCGACGGGGTCGTGCCGCACCTCTCAGAGCTGCGGGCTCTCGGGGTCACCGCGGTCGAGCTGATGCCCGTCTCGACCTTTCCCGGCGACCGCGGCTGGGGCTACGACGGCATCTACACCTACGCGCCGCATCCGGCGTACGGAGGCCCCACCGGGCTCCGCCGCCTCGTCGAGGCCGCGCACCGGGAAGGGCTGGGCGTGATTCTCGACGTCGTCTACAACCACATCGGGCCGGGCGCCGAAGCGCTGACCGCCTTCGGCCCCTACCTCGATCCCGGGATCGAGACCCTCTGGGGCGCCGGCGTCGACTTCTCGCACGACGGCGTGCGTGAGTGGGCGATGCAGAACGCGCTGATGTGGGTCGACGAGTACGGGATCGACGGCCTGCGCCTCGACGCCGTCCATGCGGTCCAGGACGAGTCGCAGCAGAACGTGCTCGCGGAGCTTGCCGCCCGCGTACACGCGACGTCGCCGCGGGCGCTGGTGATCTCGGAGACCGGCTTCGAGGACGAGCGCGCGTTGGAGGAGTGGGGCCACGACGCCCGTTGGTCGGACGGGCTGCACCACGCCCTGCACGCCCTCCTGACCGGAGAGCGCGAGGGGCACTACGCCTCGTTCAGCTCGATCGAGGACGTCGTCCGCGAGCTCGGGCGGCGTCAGCCGGAGCGCCACGTCGTCTGCGCCCAGAACCACGACCAGGTCGGCAACCGGGCACTCGGCGACCGGCTCCCGCCCGACCTCCTCCAAATCGCCTCCTCCGTCGTTCTCTTCTCGGCACAGATCCCGCTCCTGTTCATGGGCGAGGAGTACGGCGAGCGCAAACCGTTCCGGTTCTTCACCGACCACGTCGACCCCGCGATCGCAGACGCGACGCGGGAGGGACGGAAGCGCGAGTTCGCCGCCTACAGCGGCTTCGCCGGCGAGGTCCCGGACCCCGAGGCCGAGGAGACCTTCCTGTCCTCGCGGCTGTCGCGCGTCCAGCGCCCCGGCACGCGCGACCACTACCGCACGCTGCTCTCGCTGCGACGTACGCTCCCGCGCGAGGTGAGCACGGAGGTCGAGGGGTCGAAGCTGACCATGCGGCGCGGTGACGCGACGCTCGTCGCCGACTTCGGACGGAAGACGGCGGTGTTGGCGGCATGAGGGTCTGGCCCGGTCAGCCGTTGCCGCTCGGTCCCACCTGGGACGGGCACGGGACGAACTTCTCGCTCTTCTCGGAGAACGCCGAGCGCGTCGAGCTCTGCCTCTTCGACGAGCACGACCACGAGATCCGCGTCCCGCTGACCGAGCGGCACGCGTTCAACTGGCACGGCTACCTCCCGGACGTCGGGCCGGGCCAGCGGTACGCCTACCGCGTCCACGGCCGCTGGGCCCCCCAGGAAGGGCACCGCTTCAACGCCGCGAAGCTGCTGATCGACCCCTACGCGAAGGCGATCGAGGGGCCAATCCGGTTCGAGGCCGCCCGCACGCTCCCGTACGTGCCCGGCGGCGCGGACGCCGATCTGAATGCGGACGGCGCCGACGACGCGGCGGCGATCCCGAAGTGCGTCGTCATCGAGCCGTCGTTCAACTGGGAAGGCGACTGGCTACTCCAGCGGCCGTGGCACGAGACAGTGATCTACGAGGTGCACGTCAAGGGCTTCACTCAGTGTCATCCGGGCGTACGCGAGGACCTGCGTGGTACCTACGCCGGGTTCGCCTCCGACGACGCAATCGCGCACCTGCGCTCGCTGGGGGTGACCGCCGTCGAGCTGCTCCCGGTTCACCACATCGCGGACGAGCACCACCTGGTCGAGCGGGGCCTGACCAACTACTGGGGGTACAGCTCGATCGGGTATCTCGCCCCGCACGCCCTCTACTCCGCGACCGGCACGCGCGGCGAGCAGGTCCGCGAGTTCAAGGGGATGGTGAAGGCGCTCCACCGGGCCGGCATCGAGGTGATCCTCGACGTCGTCTACAACCACACCGCCGAGGGCAACCACCTCGGGCCCATGCTCGGCTTCAAGGGCGTGGACAACGCCTCCTACTACCGGCTGGTGCCGGACCAGCGGCGCTTCTACATGGACTTCACCGGTACGGGCAACAGCCTCAACCCGGTGCACCCGAGCGTCCTTCGTCTGATCATGGACTCGCTCCGCTACTTCGTCATCGACTGCCACGTCGACGGGTTCCGGTTCGACCTCGCCTCGGCGCTGGCGCGCGAGTTCTACGACGTCGACCGGCTCTCGGCCTTTTTCGACACGATCCACCAGGATCCCGTCCTCTCGCAGGTGAAGCTGATCGCCGAGCCGTGGGACGTCGGCCCGGGCGGCTACCAGGTCGGGAACTTCCCGATCCTCTGGACCGAGTGGAACGGCCTCTACCGCGACTGCGTTCGCGACTTCTGGCGTGGGCAGTCCTCGGTCGCCGAGTTCGCGCAGCGGTTGACGGGCTCGAGCGACCTCTATCAGTCTGACGGCCGGCGTCCGTTCGCGTCGATCAACTTCGTCACCGCCCACGACGGCTTCACGCTTGCCGACCTCGTCTCGTACGACGGCAAGCACAACGAGGCGAATGGCGAGGACAACCGCGACGGTACCGACGACAACCGCAGCTGGAACCACGGCGCCGAGGGGCCGACCGACCACCCCGAGATCCTCGCGCTGCGCGAGCGGCAGATGCGCAACTTCCTGACCACGCTCTTCCTCTCCCAGGGCGTGCCGATGCTCCTCGGCGGCGACGAGTTGGGCCGGACGCAGCGCGGCAACAACAACGCCTACTGCCAGGACAACGAGCTCAGCTGGTTCGACTGGAGCCTCGACGACCGGCGACGGCGTCTGCTCGAGTTCGCGCACCGGGTGATCCGGCTGCGCAACGAGCATCCCGTCTTCCGGCGGACGCAGTTCCTCACCGGTGAGTCGCACCTCGGCTCCGGCCTGCCGGACAGCTGGTGGTTCCGGGCCGACGGGCGGAAGATGACACGCCGGGACTGGGGCGACGGCGGTCTGCGCACGATCGGGCTGTTCCTCAACGGCGGCGAGATCGCGACACGAACGCCGACCGGCGAGGAGATCCACGACGACTCGTTCGTCGTCCTCATCAACGCGGCGGCCGAGCCGACCACCTTCCTGCTTCCTCCGCGCCGGTTCGGGACGCGGTGGACGCTGGAGCTCTCGACCGCCGACCCCGATGCGCGCGGCGGCCCGTGGCCCCCGCGCGCCGAGATCGACGTCGAGGCGAGGTCGATCGTGCTCCTCCGCCGCGAGTAGTCCGCGTTTCCGCGGAGTTCGGTTCCGGGTTGCCCCCGATGGGCCGATCGACGGCTGCTGCCACGGTGTGGGTGACGACCTGACATGCGAGAAGGAGCCCAAGATGATGGGAACGATTCTGGTCGCCTATGCCTCGAAGTACGGCTCGACGCGCGAGGTCGCGGAGTCGATCGCGTCGACGATGCGCGGGCGGCTGCTGCGGGTCGACGTCGGTCCTGCCGAAGAGGTCGACCATCTGGAGGAGTACGTCGGCGTCGTGCTGGGCGGCGGCATGTATATGGGCCGCTGGCATCGCGACGCCCGCGGGTTCGCGCGGCAGTTCGAGGACGAGCTCCGGAATCTGCCGGTCGCGGTGTTCGCGCTGGGCCCGGTCGACGACGTTCCGGACCATCGCGCCGGATCCGAGAAGCAGTTCCGCACGGCGGTCGAGAAGCTGGCCTTCGAGCCCGTTGCCTCGGCGGTCTTCGGTGGAGCGGTCGACCCGAGGCAGCTGCATTTCCCGTTCAACCACATGCCGGCCGCGGACGTCCGCGACTGGGACGAGATTCGTGCGTGGGCGGACGAGGTGGCCGAGCGTTTCCTGGCGGCTCCCGTGCCTGCCTGAGGCTCAGCGCGGCGGGCGGAGCACGGCGAACTGGTCGGTGATCTCCAGGTCGGCCGAGCGAAAGCGGAAGACCTCGGCCGGCCGTCCGCCGACCCGGCCCGGCGCCCGCCGCTCGCCGGTGGGGGAGAGAACGCCGCGGCGGACGAGGACGCGCTGGAGGTTGGTGGCCGACACCTCGTGCCCGAGCGCCGCTGCGTAGAGATCGCGGAGCTCCGAGATCGTGAACGTCTCGGGGGCGAGGGCGAAGCCGAGGTTCGTGTAGGAGAGCTTCGCCCGCAGGCGCTCCCGGCCGGCGAGGGCGAAGGCGCCGTGGTCGAACGCCGTCGCCGGGAGTCGGTCGACCCGGTGCCAGGCCGTGTCCGCGGGGACGGCCGGATCGAGTCCGGCACGTACGAGCCCGAGGTACGCGGTGGTGACGCGGCCGCTCCGCGGCTCGGCCCCTGTTTCCAGCTGCTCGAGGTGAGAAAGCTCGCGCACGTCGACCTTGGCCGCGAGGTGGCGGCGGATCGACCGCTCGAGCGATTCCCGGCCGAGGACGCCGCCGGGGAGGGCCCACCGGCCCGCGAACGGAGCAAGCGCCCGTTGCCAGAGGAGCACCTGCAGAGCTCCGTCCCGAACCTGGAGCACGACCGCGACCGTCTCATGCGCGTGCGTGGTAGGCTCCGGGCGAGGTTTTCGATTCACAGGCGTAAACTTACCGGAGGAGCTCGATGAAGAGGGTTCTGGTTCTGGTGGTGACAGTTGCGCTCCTGGCGGCCGGTTCCGCCGGCGCCGGGGGTGCGGCGTCGGCGAAGCAGCTGAAGATCGGCATGGTCACGGACGTCGGCGGCCTGAACGACCACGGCTTCAACCACCTCGCCTACGTTGGGCTCCAGCAGGCGCAGAAGCGGCTCGGGATCACGTTCCGGGTCGCCGAGTCGCGCTCGCCCGCCGATTACATCCCGAATCTGGCGTCGTTCGCCCGGCAGGGCTACGACCTCGTCCTCGGCGTGGGGTACACGGAGATCAATGCGATGGGCGCCGTCGCCAAGCGCTTCCCGAACACGCGCTTCGCAATCGTGGACGTCGCAAACGAGGACCTCGGCGGCAAGCCCAATAACGTCCTCGGGCTGCTTTTCCGTGAGGAGCAGGTCGGGTACCTCGCGGGCTACCTGGCAGGGCTCGAGGCCAAGCGCCTCCCCGGCAAGGACGTGGTCAGCTCCGTTTCTGGTGAGAAGCAGCCGCCGGTCGACCGGTTCGTCGCCGGCTACCAGGCGGGCGCCAAGAAGGCCGACCCGAAGGCGACGGCCGTGAACGGCTACTCGCAGGACTTCAACGATCAGGCCAAGTGCAAGGCGATCGCACTCAACCAGATCTCAGGCGGATCGATGGCGGTGTTTGCCGTCGCAGGGGGCTGCGGCCTCGGCGCGCTCGACGCCGCCCGCGAGCGGCACGTCTGGGGGATCGGCGTCGACGCCGACCAGTCGTTCCTCGGGTCACACATCTTGACGAGCGCCACGAAGAAGGTCGACCGGGCCGTGTTCCTCGCGGTCGCGTCCGTCCAGAAGGGAACGTTCCACGGTGGGAACGCGGTCTACGGGCTCGAGGAGGGCGGTGTCGGGCTCGGCAAGATCAGCCCGAAGGTGCCCAGGTCCGAGGTCGCCGCGGTGCACCGGATCGAACAGCAGCTGATCGCCGGGAAAATCCGCCCGCCCCGGGTCCTGCACTAGTCCGGCCGGCGAGATCTCCGCCTAGCCCAGACGGATGATGCCGTCTTCGGCCATGGCTTCGAGCTCCCGGTCCGTGTAGCCGGCCTCGGCCAGCACCTCGGCCGTGTGCGCACCCAACGGCGGCGGGGGCGATCGGTACTCGGGCCGCTCGCCGCCCACCGAGAACGCGGGGCCGATGGTGCGATACGCGCCGGCTCGCCGGACGATGCCGACCGCCTCGGTCTGGGGGTCGGCGGCGACCTCGCCGATGTCCTGCACCGGCGCCGCCGGGACGCCCGCGGCTGCAAGGCGCTCCAGCCACACGCTGCGCGTCTCCTCCAGGAGGGTCGGCGCGAGCGCGTCCACCAGCGCCGCCCGGTTCGTGACCCGATCGGGGTTGGTCCTGAAGCGTGCGTCGTCGGCGAGCTCGGGCAGGCCGATCGCCTCGACGAGCCTGCGGAAGAGACCATCGTTGGCCGCGGTGATCATCAGGCCGCCGTCCGCGGCCGCGAACACCTGGTAGGGCGCGATCGCGTGGAAGGCAGTCCCCTGCGGCGTCGGCACAGCACCCGTCTCGATGTTCCCGATCAGGTGGTAGGAGACGAACGAGAGGGCCGTCTCCCACAGCGAGACGTCGAGCGTGCAGCCCCCGCCCGCGTGCACTGCGGCGAGAATCGCGAACGCCGCGTACATGCCGGTCGCGTGGTCGATCAGCGACACTCCGATGCGGACCCCGCCGCTACCCGGCTCACCCGTGACACTGATCAAACCCGCAGCGGCCTGGAGCAGCGGGTCGTAGCCCGGAAGCGACCGCTTCGGGCCGACCCGGCCGTACGACGAGATCGTGCAGTGGACGAGGTCCGGCTTGCGCGCGCGCAGCGCCTCCGCACCGAAGCCGAGCTCGTCCGCGAGTCCGGGGCGAAGGCTCTGGACGAAGACGTCGGCGCCGTCGACCAGCCGCAGGAGGACGTCGCTGCCGCGGCGCAGGTCGAGCGCCACGGACCGTTTGCCCGAGTTCGCGACCACGAAGAGGGTGCCGAGGTCGCCGGCGAACGGCGGCCCCCAGAAGCGCGCCTCGTCACCGGTTGTCGGCTCGACCTTGATCACGTCCGCACCCAGCGAGCCGAGCAGCTGCGTGCAAGTCGGACCGGCGTACGAAGTGGTGACGTCGACGACGCGGACGCCTTCGAGGGGAGCGAACGCCATCTAGAAGAAGACCACTTTGATCAGGAGCGCGAGCCCGACGAGCAGGCCGAGGAAGACGAACAGCGTGGTCAGCCCGAAGGCGGTCAGACCGGCCAGCTTTACCGTCGGCGGCTTGCCGCCTGCGAATACCGAGTTCAGCTGTGCCTCGACGATGCTCTCGACGTGCTTGTCGATCCGGTCACTGAAGTCGGACTTCGACTCCTCGGTGCGCAGCATCGGAAAGTAGGACGGCGAGCCGTCGAAGTCGAGCTGGTAGATGTGCTCGGCGTGGACGTCTTTGAGCTTCTGCTCGCCGAGGTCGCGCACCGACGCCCCGGTGGGCAGGTCGGCGCCGACGAGCGCGCGCGTCGTCTCCGAGAGCAGCACCTGTCCACCGTGGCCGGCCGAGCAGATCCGCGCCGCCCGGACGACGTCGAGCCCGATGTAGCCCTCGTCGCCGACCGCCGGCTCGCCCGTGTGCAGGCCCATCCGCACGCGCACCTCGGCGCTGCCCGGCCATTCGTGGGCGGCGAGGGCGCGCTGTCCTTCGACCGCCGCCTGCACCGCGTCCCGTGCCCGCTGGAACGAGTAGAAGAACGCGTCCCCCTGCGTGTCCACCTCGCGGCCGCCGGCCTCGCCGAAGGCCCTACGGAGGATCCGTCGATGGTCGGCGACAACGGCGGCATAGTCGTTGCCGAGCTCCCGGAGCAGCTTCGTCGAGCCCTCGATGTCGGTGAACAGGAACGTGACCGTTCCGGTCGGGTAGGCGGACACCGCGTGATTATCCTGGCGGTATGAACCGTCTCGCCGCCGCGACCAGTCCCTACCTCCTCCAGCACGCTGACAATCCGGTGGACTGGTACGAGTGGGGCGAGGCGGCGCTCGTGCGCGCCCGCGACGAGGACAAGCCGATCCTGCTCTCGATCGGCTACGCCGCGTGTCACTGGTGCCACGTGATGGAGCACGAATCGTTCGAGGACGCCGAGACCGCGGCGCAGATGAACGAGCACTTCGTGAACGTGAAGGTCGACCGGGAGGAGCGCCCCGATCTCGACGCGATCTACATGGACGCGGTGGTCGCGATGACCGGGCAGGGCGGCTGGCCGATGACGGTCTTCCTGACACCGGACGAGGAGCCGTTCTTCGGCGGGACCTACTTCCCGCCCGCGCCGCGGCACGGGCTTCCGAGCTTCCGGCAGGTGCTCGACGCGGTCGCCTCCGCCTACCGCGATCGCCCGGCGGACGTCCGGCGCTCGGCGGCCGAGCTGGTCGCGGCGGTGCGCTCGTCGAGCGAGGTCAGGCCGTCGTTCGAACCGCTGACGGACACGATTCTCTCCGAGGCTGCGCGCGGCCTGCGCCGGACGTTCGACGCCGAGCGCGGCGGCTTCGGCGGCGCGCCGAAGTTCCCTCCCGCCTCGGTGCTCGAGTTCCTGCTCCGCCGCGGCGAGCTCGACATGGTGACGACGACGGTCGACGCGATGGCCGCCGGCGGCATGTACGACCTCGTCGGCGGCGGCTTCCACCGCTACTCGGTGGACGCCGACTGGCTCGTCCCGCACTTCGAGAAGATGCTCTACGACAACGCGCTGCTCGTCTCCGCGTACCTCCACGGCTGGGTGATGACCGGCGAGGAGCGGTACCGCCGCGTCGTCGAGGAGACCTGCGACTACCTGCTCCGAGAGCTCGCATTGCCCGAGGGCGGCTTCGCCTCGTCCCAGGACGCCGACACCGACGCCGTCGAGGGCCTGACCTATACGTGGACCGAGGAGGAGGGCGTTCCGGCCGAGCTACTCCGCCCGTTCGAGCACGGCCGCTCGATCGTCCGCGGCGAGCTCGATCCCGCGCTACGGGCGCGGTTGCTCGAAGAGCGTTCCCGCCGTCCCCAGCCCGCCCGGGACGACAAGGCGATCGCCGCCTGGAACGGGCTGGCGCTGGCGGCGCTGGCCGAAGCCGGCAGGCGGCTTGCCAACGACGCGGTACTCCAGGCTGCCACGCGGCTCGGGAACTTCCTGCTCACGGCGCTCTCCACGGTGGACGGTCGCCTGTACCGGACATGGCGGGACGGCCGGGCCGGCATCCCCGGCTACCTCGAGGACTACGCCGACGTCGCGCACGGGCTGTACGAGCTGCACGTCGCCACCGGTGACCTGCGCTGGCTCGAGGAGGCGCACAGGCTCGCCCGGCTTGCAGTCGACCTCTTCGCCGACGAGGAGCGCGGCGGCTTCTTCATGACTGCGAGCGACGCCGAGCAGCTGGTCGCCCGCAAGAAAGACCTCGACGACAACCCCGTGCCGTCGGGGAACTCGATGCTCGCGTTCGTGCTGCTCCGTCTCGCGAGGATTTACGGGGACGACACTCTCGAGCACCGTGCCGCCGGCGTACTGCGGCTGCTCCATGCCAACCTGAGCCGGATCCCATCGGCGTTCGGCTGGGCCCTCTGCACGCTCGACCTGTACCTGTCCCCGCCACGGGAGCTGGCGATCGTCGGGGCACCCGACGACGCGGTCGCGCGAGCGGCGCTCGAGCCGTTCGATCCGAATGCAGTGGTCGCCTTCGGCCCGAGCGAGGACGTGCCGCTCCTCGCCGGCAAGACGCGGGTCGAGGGGAAGCCGACGCTCTATGTCTGTGAGCGCTTTGCGTGCCGGGCGCCGGTCACCTAGCCGCCCGGGGGCGGCATCACACCGAGCTGCTGCAGCAGCGAGACCATGTCGCTGATGCCCCAGTGCGCGGTTCCCTTGCCGTCCTTGAAGCTGACGAAGTCGATCGCGGCGACTTCGACCGAACGCCCCGTCGCCGGAATGCCCATGAACTCGCCCTGATGCGTCCCGGTGATCGTCACCCTCGCCGCGACCACGTCGCCCTCGGCGACGATGTCGTCGACCCGGAAGTGGATGTCGGGGAACGCCGCGTAAAACATCGCGAACGCCTGCTTCACGCCATCGCGGGTGGGCGGGATGCCCGGGAATTCCTCGTGCTCGACGAAGTCGTCGGAGAGCAGTTCGTCGATCAGATCGAGATTCCGACCGTTGATCACGTCGTCGTAGAAGCGCTGGAGCAGCTCCTTGTTGGCGTCGGAAGCCCGTTTGCCGTCGTTCATCGCTCCTCCTGTCGGGTTCGCGGGATCATACGACGAACGTTTCCGGCCTGGCAACGCCCCGCTCGAACCGTCCGGCGTCGAGGGCCGACAGGTCGAGCGTCGGCTCCCGGCCGGCGACGAGCTCCGCAACGTGCTCGCCCACAGCCGGCGCCTGCTGGAAGCCGTGACCGGAGAAGCCCGTGGCGTAGAAGAAGCCTTCCGGCTCCGGTGCCTGCCCAACCAGTGCGTTGTGGTCAGGGCTGACCTCGTAGTAGCCCCACCACGACGTCTGCACCGGTAGCTCGGCAAGCAGCGGCAGGCGGCGCAGCCCGTGCTCTGCAACTTCCTCCAGCGACTCCTCCTTCCCGCCGAACACGATCCCTGGCCCCTCCCGGTGGA